>JANXML010000112.1 GCA_025354645.1 Arcicella sp.
CCTTTGCGAGTGCTTAAATATTCGTCTCCGTTCACAAAATTAATGAAATTTGTGGCTTGTTGAGCGGCAGTTTCTGTTACTGTACCCGATGCGTTTTTCTTATCCACAAAATACTTCGTTGCTTCGGCTTCATCCTTGAAAACGTAGGCTAAACCAGCCGCTTGGGGCGTATTGGCAATGGTTGAGTTCACAAATCCCCACGTGAAAGGTGCACCAGATTGGGCTGAAATTACACCTGTAATGGTTGTATTTTGGTTTTTATTCCACTTGATTATTTGTCCAACTGAACCAATAATACGATGACGAGTATCAAAGTTTGAATAAGACAATTTAGGGTCGTTTGGCGTTAATGATTGGTTCAATTGCCAGTTAGATTCCATTGAGTTACGAATACCGTTTGTCAAATCGTAAGACTCTCCGTAAGTATAAGCCATGTTGAAATTTAACCCAAAATTATACGTTTTGCTTGCCTGTAACGTAACGCTGTAACGATAGCCTTGTGAAGTATTTGTCAATTGATAAGCATTGGAAAATCCTGTATTGATTCTTTGACCCGTTGTTCCGCCCGACAAATAAATTGGCATTTGCTTTTGCGTATCGTAACTAAAATACTTAACCGAATCTTTCAAGTTTACTTGTTGGAACTTTAAATCATTGATTGTTTTTGTGTAAAGACCTTCTACGGTGAATTTGTAGCCATTTTTAGTGGTATAATCCACGGCAAGACTATTTCTGAAAACTTGTGGCATTTTGAAATCGTTAGAAATCACATCCACTTGGGTCAAATTAGGTTGTCCGTTATTGAAAGCAAAATTCTTAGCTCCATCTTTCAATACGTCACCTTTGTTGGTGGCTGCTGCACGGTTATTAATATCAAAAGAACCATATCCAACGCCGTCATTATAGAAGGCATAACCCAACCATGCGAATGGAATTTTACCCGTAAAAATACCCGTTCCTCCACGAATTACTAATGATTTATCGCCATTGACATCGTAATTAAAACCTAATCTTGGGGAAACTAAAACCTGTCCAAAAAACTTGTTATCAATTTTATTTAATGGCGTTCCAACGGTGTAAGTCGTTCCAGCATTCGCATCTACGGGCGTTGAGGCTGTTTTTGGACTCAAAGCGGGAGAATCCGTAGAAGTTACATCAAAACGAATCCCTGGCGAAAGTTTGAATTTATCACTTATTTGGATTTCGTCTTGGGCGTATAAACTGTATAAACCAACGTTAAACTTAGCGTAAGGATTATTGAAAAGATTATCACGAGTGTTATCCCCAAAACTATACGAACCTCTCACACGATTGACTTTTCCCGCTAAGAATTCATCTAAATTTCTGTAAGCAATACGTCCGTTCCAAGAGTTTACAAAACCGTAATTGATACTATAAATTTCGTTGTGCGTTCCTACTAAAAATGTATGTTTCCCTTTGAAGAATGTTACGTTATCCGTGATTTCAAAGGTTTTTTGTTTCATGTTAAAAACCGTTGCCTCACGGTCATTTCCTAAGAAAATAGTTCCTCCATTATACGAAATTTCAGTTTGTGGGAACGAATTACTGTTGGCATTGTTTCCAGCAATTGACGGACTTGAAGGCTCACGATAATCTTGAATGTCTGAATATCCTAAAATCAAGTTGTTCGTGACGTTACCATTTTTAAAACGGCTTTTCAATTCTGCAACGGTTGAATTTTGATTATTCAATTGCTTAAAATCCATACTTCCAAAACGGAAATTGGCTACGTCACGCTCTAAATTTGAAGCCTCAGAGGTTACATAATTATTACGAATTGATAATTGATGTTTATCAGAAATATTCCAATCTAAACGATTAAAGAATTTATTGCTACGTGAATAGATGTTGTAATTACCGATTTCGCCTGGATTAAAACCATAATTAGTCACTAAATAATTACTGATTTTATTGGCAGTAGCCACATCAACCAAAGAACCTGGATCGCCAGCACCGTAGAAAATCGGTTCGTTTCTACGAGTGATTTCTTCGTTAGTAAAGAAAAATAATTTGTTTTTAATCAATGGTAATCCCACTCTGAAACCTGTTTGAAAATCAGAATAATCACTTGGTATTTTCGCTCCGTCTCCCGCATTATTTGGACCCGTAATGGTTGAATTACGTCCAAAACCATAAACAGAACCCGTTACCGTATTTGTTCCTGTGCGAGTAACGGCGTTGATTGAACCGCCCGTAAAGTTTCCGATTTTTACGTCATAAGGAGCAACATAAACTTGTACGTCTTGAATGGCATCCAAACTCACTGAACTTGTACGGGTGCTACTGCCAGGCATACCCGACGTACCACTTTGTCCACCCGAAGAAGGGCTAAAACCGATGGCGTCGTTGTTGATACTTCCGTCGATGGTTACGTTATTATATCTAAAATTTGTTCCTGCAAATGAGTTCGTTGAACTTCCTTGCGGAGTCATACGAGTCATATCCGTCAAACTGCGGCTTAACGTAGGTAATGTTTTCAAGGCTTGTTCGCCAATGTTTGTTCCCGCTCCCAATTTTGTGCCGCCTTTTTCACCTTTCACGACAACTTCCGCTAAACTGGTAGCCTCTTCGCCCAAAATAAAATCAACATTTGTGGTTGAGCCTAAGTTAAACATCATACCAATTCTTTCTTGTGGCTTATACCCTACAAAACTTACCACTAATAGATAAGGACCTCCTGGATTCATATTTGCAATAGTGAAATGCCCGTCTGTGCTTGATGAAACGCCATATCTTGTACCCGTTGGTATGTGCGTAGCGATAATATTTGCCCCTGGGATTTCTTCGCCCTTAGCGTCTTTGATTTTACCCGATACGGAAGAAGTAGTGATTTGTCCGAAAGATTGGACTCCTGAAAAAAGGATAATTGAAAGAATTGCCAGTTTCAAAAACTGACTGAAAATACTTGTGGATTTCATATTGAGTTTTGATATACGCAAAACGTATGTGACTGTTTAGTAAAAATCTGTTTTACAAGGATGATTTTCACGCTACAAAATTACTTTGCACATATTACCTGTATATGTTCTCAATGTTAAGGAATTATTAACAAACTGATGTTTTTATGTTAAATGTGTGCTTTGTGATAATTAATGTTTTAAAAGTGCAAAAGCAAATTTTACAGTTATTTAAAATAATTTTGAATACACCCGTAAATCAAAATTCCCATAAAATACAATTTAAGTAAATTGCATTTTATGGGAATTTTGACGATTAAATGTCAACTTTATGAGCTTAAATCTTCTACTGAAAAACTCGAATATAATCAACAATTAAGTGTTGCGGTAAAACAGTAGTTCCATCAGGTTTTCCAGGCCAATCTCCCCCTACGGCTAAGTTTACAATCAAAAAATAATCTTCTTGAAATTCACTCAAACCCGAAGGAGTTGTATCAATTTTATGGAACTCTTTATCATCTAAATACCACACAATTTTAGTGGCATCCCATACAATTGAAAATACATGAAATTCATCATTAAAAGCACCAGAAGCCAATTTTGTATTTCCGCCGTATTGAGCATGACTTCCATTATTATCCCAATGAGCCGTTCCGTAAGTGGTTCTATCACTGCCATTGCCTGAATTACCTCCAACCATTTCCATGATGTCAATTTCACCACATTTGGGCCAATTGACGGTATTTATATTTTTTCCCAACATCCATAAAGCGGGCCAAATGCCTTGTCCTTTTGGTAAAGCCGCCCGAATATCAATTCTTCCGTATTTAAAGTTAAATTTATTCTGAGTTGTTAATCTTGATGAGGTATAAATCTGATTTCCAGCCGACTCATTTTTAGCTTGAATAATTAAATATCCATCTTTAACGCTGGTATTTTCCTTTTTGTAACTCTGTAGTTCATTATTTCCCCAGCCACCATTATTGCCTAATTCATAATTCCAAAAATTTTCATTTAAGCTCATTCCATCAAATTCATCCGCCCAAAGCAATTTCATAGTTGAATAAGTGGCAGGCGTTGAATATCCTTTGGTGGGAATAATAGAAACCACTTGAGCAACGCCATCATTATCATCGTCCGCATTGGCAACGTATCCAACGGGTTGTTCGCAGGCATCATAGGGAGCGGCTTTATTCCCTTTTCCATCACCGTCAAGGTCTCTATACCATGTTTTTTTTACGCAAGGATCATCTGCTTTTGTGCAAGAGAAACTTAAAGTAGCAAACATGATTAAACTTATAATTAGACTGAAATTAAACCGTGTATTTTTCATAATATTTGTTGATTGAAAGTCTTGTTAATAAGAAATATTTTAAGGGCAATGTTTTGGAAATTAGTCTTATTTCAACATTTTATCTAAAGATTCCTTAATTCTTTCCGTTTCGCTTGGTCTTGGAGCGTCGTCATCCACCACATTTCCGTTGGTATCCATCAAAACGTATCTCGGAATTGAACTAATGTTAAACTTCGTAGGAATCTCCGAGCCAGTAGGATTTGGCAACACAAAACTATGACCATCGGGCAAAGTAAAACTCTTATTTGCCGAAGCCCAAGCATCTTTATCTTCATCCAATGAAATATACACAAAATTGACTCCTTTTGAAGCGTATTCTTCTCTGAGAGCCTGTGAAGAAGGCATTTCACCTCTGCAAGGTCCACACCAACTCGCCCAAAAATCAATGTAAGTTACCTTACTTTTAGTGGTAATATCCTTAAAATCAACCACTTTACTACTCGCATCCTGTAAAGAAGTAGGCGTTAAAGCCACCGCTGGAATGGTGGAAATACTGTCAGTTGAAACTGTTTTTGCGGGCTTTTTTGAAGTGCATTTTGAGAAAAAAATTGTTGAGGCAAGGGCAAAAAATAGGATGGATTTTTTCATGTTATTTGTTTGGGGATGATAGGAATTCGTAGGTTAAAATTACAGGAAAATGTTTGGTATAGCAATAGTTTATCGGTTGGTCGTCGCCGTTTTTGGTCGTCGCCGTTGTCTGTGTCTTCACAGACGACTAACACAATAATGAATGGTCGTCTGTGAGGACACAGACAACGGCGGCTGAAAATCTCAGTTTAATAATCCATCCAAAACGCCTCTAATTTCCTTATCACTTGGTCTGGGGGCATCATCGTCAATTACTTTTCCGTTTTTATCAAAATGAACTTAAAGAATTTGTTTCAACACTTTTTGGTAATATAGGTTATCTGTAATCTCATTATGTCCTTGCCCTTTTAGTGTTACCAATTTATCATTCTTTTTAAAAAGTGAGCTAAGTTTTACAGAAGAATCGTAATAAATGACTTCATCAATATCTCCATGAAAAATTACGACAGGAGCTTTGCATTTTGTAATGTACTGATTTGTTTCAAACCTATATTTTAAAATAAAAGTGGGTAAAATGGGATAATTTTTATTCATCATATCCACCAAACTGTAATAAGGAGCTTGTATAATTAACAATTTAGGGTTATTCTCAGAAGCTATTTTAGTTGCTAAACCCGTTCCGAGTGAATAGCCCAAGATGACTATTTTATTTTCCGCATACCTTTTCTTGACTATTTCATAAGCAACTTCTACATCCTTGAAAACCTGCTCTTCGCTTTTATTTTGCCCTTCGCTTTTACCGTAACCTCGATAATCCAACATAAACACATCATAGTTTAAATCAGTGTAGGTTTTAGCTACATTTCCCCACGTCTGTAATGAACCTGCATTACCGTGCAAATAAAAAATGACCCCTTTTGAAGAATCCGCTTTGAATAATAAACCGTTCAGTATTGTACTGTCAAAGGATTTTACATTTATTTCTTCAAAGTTTGTTTCAAAATCAAACTGGTAATCTTTACTTAATTTTTGTGGGAAAAAGAGGAGTTGCTCCTGTGTCGTGTAGATATGCCAACATATAAGGCTATAAATAACAAGGCAGTAGCCTATAATTTGAAATAGTGTTTTTGTCATATTTTAAGGTAGCAATTAATCTACTATAAATTTAGTTATAAAAATCAGAACTCCAAATAAATCAAAACAAATTCTAAAAATTTTCATAAATTGTTATGCAAGCATACTATTTTTTGTAAATTCGTATTTCTATTTAAAATCAAAATCATTAACCAATGAACGTAGCATATATTTATGATGCCGTCCGCACGCCAAGAGGTCGTGGGAAATCTGACGGCTCGCTCCACGACATTCAACCTGTGTCGTTGGCTCAACAAGTTTTGGAACAACTCCGTGACCGTAACCATCTGGATACCAGTCTGATAGACGATGTTATCATGGGTTGCGTTACGCCCGTGGGTGAACAAGGGGCAGACATTGCTCGCACGGCGGTGATTGCTGCGGGTTACGACCAACGTGTGGCGGGTGTGCAAATCAACCGTTTTTGTTCTTCGGGCTTGGAAGCGGTCAATATGGCGGCGGCGTATATTATGTCGGGTCAGCAAGAGTTGATGATTGCGGGCGGGATTGAATCCATGTCTCGTGTAGCAATGGGAACCGACGGCGGAGCAATGATGATGAATCCAGCTTTGATTGCGGCAAATAAATTTGTTCCCCAAGGAATTTCTGCCGATTTGATTGCGACTAAATATGGTTACACTCGTGCAGCGGCTGATGCCTACGCCGTGGAGTCGCAGAGACGGGCGGGCGAGGCTCAAAAAGCCAATCGTTTTGCGAAATCTATGTTTGCCGTAAAAGACGATATTGGCATTGATGTTTTGACTTACGACGAAGGCATGAGACCCGAAACTACCGTTGAATCATTAGCAAGATTGAAGCCTTCTTTCGAGATGATGGGACAAATGGGCTTGGATAATTTGGCACTGATGAAATACCCAGAATTCAACGAAATCAATCACGTACATCACGCAGGAAACTCTTCGCAAATTGTGGATGGTTCGGCTGGAATCTTGATTGGTAGCAAAGCAATGGGTGAAAAATTGGGTTTGAAACCACGTGCAAAAATCACCGCTTTTGGCGTTTGTGGTTCTGAACCAACGATTATGCTCACGGGACCTGTACCCGCTACGCAAAAGGTTTTGAAACGTAATGGCATGAATATCAATGACATAGACTTATTTGAAATCAACGAAGCCTTTGCCGTTGTGCCAATGTTGTTTATGGATGCCTTGGGCGTTGATCCTGCCAAAGTAAACGTAAACGGTGGAGCAATTGCCTTAGGACACCCACTCGGGGCAACGGGTGCAATCATCCTAATGACGCTTTTAGACGAATTGGAAAGAACAGGAAAAGGAACAGGATTAGCCAGTTTGTGTATCGGTGGCGGAATGGGAATTGCTACGGTGATTGAGCGAGTTTAGGGTTCTGTTTCCCGTTCACCGTGAACCAATTTACAAGGTATGAGCATCCAACAATTTCAGATTGGGAATACCTTGGAAGTCGGATGTATTGTGAGTTATCAGCGTTAAATCATATTCCAAAGCCGTTGCTGCAATAATAGCATCAGGGATTTTGATACGACGGGAACGGCGTAATGCAATGGTTCTGACGATAATGTCTTCGGTTATGTCGAAAACGGTTGCATATCCCACAAAATTGCGGATAATTTCAATAGTAGGAGAAAGATGACTCAACAGTTCAATACGATTCATTACCGAAATTTGAGGAGTACTATTAACAATACCATGCAGGTATTGCATTGCTTCGGGTGATAGATTTCGACTTAAATAATCCGAAACTGTATTGGTGTCCATTAAATATCTCGTTCCCATTCGTCTCTAATTTCTTGTGAATGTTTTTTTAATCTTTCGCCTTCTTCAATAGAAATACTACCCGCAAACATATCCGATAATTTCATCGGTGGTTTAGGAGGAGTTTTCTTTCTGACAATTTTGATAATGTTCAAGGCTTCGAGGTCCTCCAAGAGAGCCAAACCTTTGGCTTTTTTTAGTTCAATCGTTAATGTTTCCATGTTACAAGCGTTTTTTTTCAAAAATACTAAATAAAAATAATGATTTCATATAATATAAAAAATAACGTAGCTATTCTCAGCATCAATGTGGCGAATCAGCCGATGAATGTGTTGAATAGCGAATCAATGCCCGCTCTGGCGGAGGCTTTGGAAAAGGCTTATGCCGATGCCGATATAAAAGGAATTATCATCACTTCTGAACGTCCAGAGTTTGTGGCTGGGGCGGATTTGAAGATGATTTTGGAGAATAACGGCAAAGCTCCCCAAGAACTTTACAAGCTCTCGATGGGCTTGAATACCATTTTCCGCAAGATGGAAACCAACGGAAAACCCGTAGTCGCTGCCATGAACGGCACGGCTTTGGGCGGAGGTTACGAAATCTGTTTGGCGTGTCATCACCGAGTGGCGTTGAATGCTCCAAAGTCGGTAATTGGCTTGCCCGAAGTAACGATTGGCTTGTTGCCAGGCGGCGGTGGAACGCAACGTTTGCCACGTTTGATTGGGATGGAAATGGCGGCTCCGATGTTGTTGGAAGGCAAAAAAATCTCTCCAAAAGAAGCATTGGGCATGGGAATGATTAATGAATTGGCAGAAACTCACGAAGAAATGATGGAAAAAGCCTTTGCGTTTATCAACACCAATCCAAACGCCATTCAACCGTGGGATGAAGTAAACAAGAAGACTGGCAAAATCCAAGCTCGTGAAAATTATAAAGTTCCAGGCGGTAACATTCTGACTCCCAAAGGATTACAATTAATGATGGGCGGAACGGCGATGATTTTGGGCAAATCGCAAGGCAATTATCCTGCACCCATCGAAATCATGTCG
>JANXML010000381.1 GCA_025354645.1 Arcicella sp.
ATCTCAAAACTACGATTGTTTCGAGATACAATGCAGGAACAAACTCACAAACTTATTCGTTAGAAAAAAAGGGTAAAAACCCAATTTCCCTTTACGCAAAATCCATTATGCAAATTAACCAACTAACGCTTTCAGAAGTAAATCAGTTTTCTTCATTATTTTTAGACTTCATTCAGCAATCTCCCAAACTGCAAAATTTTTCTGGTAATTATCCTGACATTCAAGGATTTAACAAGCAGATTGCACTTAAAAAATTCGACATTGAAAAACGAGATGTATTAGTTGAAACGCTTAAAAAGCAATATAAAAACCTCTCGAATCAACCCAATTTGGATCTTCTTTTACAGGAAAATACTTTCTCCGTAACCACGGGACACCAACTCAACATCTTCACGGGACCTTTATATGTTGTTTTTAAAATGATTACCGCCATTAGCTTGGCAAAAAAACTGAAATCTTATTTTCCTGACTATAATTTCGTACCCGTTTATTGGATGGCAAGTGAAGACCATGACTTTGCGGAGATAAATCATTTTTCATTGTTTGGTAAAACCTTAGCTTGGGAGACCACTCAAATGGGGGCAGTTGGCAGAATGAATCCAAAGGAACTGGAACCCCTTATTGCAGACATGTCAGAATGTCCAGCAATTTTTAAAGAAGCCTATCTTAATCATAAAACCTTAGCGGATTCCGTACGGTTTTATGTGAACGAACTATTTGGTAATCAAGGACTTATTTGCATTGATGCGGATGATAGAGAACTGAAAAGACAATTTATTCCGATCATAAAGAACGATTTATTACAACATTCTGCCTTTGATATTGTCTCGAAAACGACCAAAGAAATTGAGAATTTAGGGTATAAAACGCAAATTGTTCCTCGAGAAATCAATTTTTTTTATCTTACTGACGGCGTGCGTGAACGCATTGTAAAAGAGGAGAATACTTACAAAATTCTGAATACAAATATACATTTTTCAGAAACTGAGATACTGAACTTATTAGAAACTGAACCCGAAAAATTTAGTCCGAATGTGGTGATGCGTCCTGTGTATGAAGAGGTAATTTTACCCAATTTAGCCTACATCGGTGGACCGTCAGAAGTGCCTTATTGGTTGCAGCTGAAAGGTATTTTCGATTTTCATCAAGTGGAATTTCCCATTTTAATGCCTCGAAATTTTGGCATGATTATCAACAAATCAACCGCCAAAAGAATTGAAAAATTAGGACTTTCAGCAAGTGATTTATTTTTGGATGAAATTACGTTAAAGAAGAATTTTGTGGAACGTAATTCTCAAAATTCATTGAGTTTAACATCTGAAAGTCAAGATTTTACGAATATTTTTGATAAGATTGTAGAGAAAGCCGTAAAGGTAGATAAAACGCTGGAAGGAGCCGTAAAAGGAGAGCAACAAAAGGTTTTGAATGCCTTGGAAAACCTCGAGAAACGCTTAAAAAAAGCCGAGGAACGCAACCAAGAAACGGAAGTAAATCAGCTTTTAGGCGTAAAGCAAAAACTCTTTCCAAATGGCGTGGCACAGGAAAGAGTAGAGAATTTTTTAAATTTTTATCTCAATAATCCAGAATTTTTAAATCAAGTTGCCGAAGCGTTTGACCCATTGGATTTTAGTTTTAATACTCTGGTGGAGGAGTAAGTAAGTTGTACTTGTCATTGCGAGTAGAGTTTGTCATTGCGAGCGTAGCGAAGCAATCTGTTAGATTGATGCAAGAGTCTATGAGTTTATCATTGCGAGTTTAACGAAGCAATCTTTTGGATTGATGCAAAAGTCTATGAATTTGTATGAAACAATCTTTTGGATTAGTGAAAAAGAGTTTAAAAGCCTCTCCTCGTAAGCTAAAAGATTGCTTCGCTACGCTCGCAATGACAAACTCCATTCGCAATGACAACATTTATATCAAGGAATCGGCAACACTTTACTCTCCTTAAACGTCGAAAGAATCACCATGGTTTGTGTTCCTGCAACTTCCTCAATTTCATTAATTTTCTCCAACATCAATTTCTGATACGACGAAATATCCTTTGCAATTATCTTCAATAAAAAATCCCCAGAACCCGTAACATGGTGACATTCAATTACTTCTGGAATTAAATTGACCTGCGAAACGAATGATTCTGTTACTTGTTTTTTGTGTCCAGTAAGCGTAATTGTTACAAAAGTTGTTACGCCTAAACCCACTTTATCACGGTTTAGTTGTGCGTGATAACTCTCAATAATTCCTGCCAATTCCAACTTTTTAACTCTTTCCAACGTTGGGGCGGGTGATAGACCTATTTCTTTTGATAATTGGGCGTTTGTGATTTTTGCATTTTGCTGTAAAATCTCCAACACTTTATGGTCAATTTGATCCAATTTAATACTCATTTTTTTGAATGTTTAGAATTTTTGTAACCACATAGAAATCATAGGTAACATAGATGAAATATTCGTGATTCTACCATGTTATGTAGTTAGTAATTTTTTAAAATAATACGTTTTTATGATTGGCACTAAATGGTGGGATAGGGATTTATAACAAAGCTAAATACTTTCTTTGAAATAGTCTAAGAAATTTTACAGAAATGCAATATGGGAGAATATAATTTTTATTAAGCGGTTATTTTCAAGGAAAGACGGTATAAAATTTTGTTAAAACACAATGATAGTAGTAAATCCGTAAAAGATTGAAACAAAATCTTATTCTGCAAATAGGTTTATTTTCGCTTAGAAATCTTATTTAACGAAATTTTCTTTTGTAACGTACTTTTGAATCTTCCATCATCAACAACACTTTTTGCCCGATGTTTCGTTGCTCGCCCTTGCACTCTCGCTCGCCACATACGGAAAGAGGACGGCTTCATTTCCTTACGCATCACGTCAATAACTGCTTGTTCTTTTAGTCCAAATTGGGCGGTAATAGCATCAAAAGGTGTGCGATCTTCCCATGCCATTTCCACAACACGGTCAATCTCTTGGTCAGTAAGGATAATTTGCTCTGTTTTCATAAAATTACAACCCATTTCGGATACAGATTGTTCAAGAAAATGGCACGCAGATAACGCAGATACCTTCGGTGACGCAGATTTTCGCAGATTTTGTCCCTATTAAAAATCTGCGAAAATCTGCGTTGCAAAGCATCTGCGTAATCTACGTGCTATAAACACTTAATCTAAATTTAGTACCATTCCTTTCGGAGATTTTACGGTGAATTTGTGTTTGAGTTTTTTGTCTTTATTGGGTTCTAATTTCAGTTTCCAAGAAATTTTACCCGTTTCTTTGTTGATTTCGGCTTCGTCGGCTTCTTGGTCGTTCACTTCAATTTCTTTGGCTTTCGAGATAGGAAATTGGTCTTCAACCGTCAGATTTATGGCTTGTCGTTTGGTGTTCCTGACCACAATTTCATAGCCCCGATTGTCCACTTTATTACTGCCCAATGATTGTTTTTTTCTAAAATCAGTCATTTTAGTTCTCGTAACCACCACGCCTTTATCTCGTCCCAACGAAATACTGAGCGTATCTTGGTTATTGACATTCAAGTAAGAATCACCCAAATAAGTATCTTCAAAATACAACTTCATCGTACCCGCCATGAGGTCATACTGCTCCCAATCCACGATTTTAGCGGTCAGGAAGGCATCTTTATCATATTTTGGAGCCACATAATATTCGTAAGTCGCTGGAATTTCGAGCGGTTTTAATTCTACTTGAAAATTCTCTGAACCTGTTTTTATGGTGTAAGGTTGTGGGAGATCGAAGGATTTTGCGGTTTGTTGGTAACTAACAACTACTTCTGCATAGTTACCACCCATAACGACTTCTTCTTGAAGTGTGGATTGTGCATTATCTTCATTAGCAATTGTCTTGGCTCTGCGTGAAAACTGAACTGGTCTTGGTTGTGGAATTGGATCAATATACCAAGTCCCAAAAACAGGAGCATTTCCTTGCTTCCGAGGTTCACCCGTTGAAAGTGACAGTTTTATATCCTTCCAATCTTCGCCAGAATTTTGGTTAATATTTGCCTTGAAAGTTAAATTAAGCGGTTTTGAGATGTCTTTTACTCGTAAATCATACGAAGGAGTCCAGTTGGTATTTGCCACAAAATAGCTCAACGTAAAATTGATATTAGTAGAATTATTTGACAACACCGTGACGATAACCACCGAAGTTTGTTCCCCACGATTACCTGATATTTGTGTAATTTGATTGGTAATTTTCGTGGCTTCAATCTCCGCTTTCTTGATAATTTTGTCTAATTCCAATTGTTTTGCCAAAACTTCCGTCATTCTAAGTCGCTGAAAATCAACTGATTCTTTCAAGTCCATTGCCTTCAAACCCGTATTTTGTCCCACGATTAATTGGTTTTTAATCAGCATTTCTTCTTCTCGTTTATAAACGGTCAAAAGGCTTTTGTCCAACTCAATTTTATCTTGAGTTGCCTCCCGTTGAGTTTCCAATTTTGTGATTTCAGCAATCGAAGGTTTTACTCCCAAAAAGTCTTTTTCGTACGTAACTGACTGAATAGCAACGTCTCCCTCGGATTTTACTTGGATAGAATTTACGTCCAAGTCGGGCGTAATGCGGTTAAATCTAATTTCCGTTTTACCCGAAGAAACAGAAACCTTCGCCGACCTCATAACCGAAGCCCCCGAAAGAAAAACCGTAACTTTTTCAATTTTAGAATCCGCCGTTTGTTCCTTAACGGCTTGCCCGAATGTAAGATGAGTGATTAGGCAAAGGAGAATGATTTTTTTCATTTTTTGTGATGTTTTTATGCGTGGATGCACAAAGAACGATTATTCCATAAGAAAATTAGATAAAATTATTGTTTTATCGTAAATGGAAGATTTTGAGGGGTTAAATTTGTAATGTTAAAGCATATATCAATTTTATCAATCTCACAAACTTTAAAATGGCAAAGCGAAAAGAAACAATTTATGATTCTCCCAGCGAATGGCTTAAAAACAATCGTAAGTCATTAGGAGCTTTTGCAGGTGAATGGATTGCATTTACAGGTTCGGGAGTAATTATTCACAACAAAAATGGACGTACAGTAGCTCAAGAAGCCAGAAAAACGGAATTAGATTATTCATTAAAATATGTTCACCCTTTTGAAGTACCGAGAATCATAAGAATTTTACCTATCCGCATTCGCTCTTTGAAAAATAATAAATGGCAACCTGATTATTCCTTAGAAATAAGTACGTCAAAAATTAAGGAGAAACTTACAATGCTTGTAGATTCGGGGGCTGATATTTCTATCATACCTAAATGGACAGGCGAAGACTTGGGACTGAAAATTGACGAGAATGATTATATCGAAAAAGCAGAAGGCGTAAATGGAACAGTAGATTATGTCATTAAAAATCTAACTTTCAACATTGACGAACATATTTTCAAAGCCCCAGTAGGTTGGATTCAAACAGAAGAAGTGGAAGATATATTATTAGGTAGAGAGGTTGTTTTTGATATTTTTGATATTGAATTTAAGCAGTCAGAAGAAACTATAATTTTCAAAAAACGACCAGATAAAGAAGTTTAACTATCGAAAAAAACGAACATCGAAAAAACGAGTATCGAAAATATGGAAGAAGAAAAAAAATCATTGAATTTCCTTGAACAAATTGTGGAAGAAGATTTAGCGGCGGGCAAAAATGGTGGACGAATTTT
>JANXML010000004.1 GCA_025354645.1 Arcicella sp.
AAAGCCATTGGAAAGTCCTTTATTGATGTTTTTGACCAAGAATCGCATTTGATTGAGGATGTAAAATGGTTAGGTCAAGGAACAATCTATCCCGATATTATTGAATCTGTTTCCGTGAGTGGCGGACCTTCGCAAACCATTAAATCGCATCATAATGTGGGTGGTTTACCCGATTATATGAAATTGCAAGTGGTTGAACCGTTAAAAACATTGTTCAAAGATGAGGTTCGTTTGGTGGGTAAAACGCTTGAAATTCCGCAATTTATTTTATGTCGTCATCCTTTTCCAGGACCAGGTTTGGGTATCAGAATTTTAGGAGATATTACCGCTGAAAAAGTCCAGATTTTGCAAGAAGTTGATTATATTTTCATTAATGGCTTGAAAAACAGAGGATTATACGACAGCGTTTGGCAAGCGGGGGCGATGTTATTACCAATTCAGTCCGTGGGAGTGATGGGCGATGAACGTACGTACGAGCGAGTGGTTGCCTTGCGAGCAGTTTCATCCGTGGATGGAATGACGGCAGATTGGTGTCATTTACCGTATGATTTTTTAGCGGATATTTCCAACGAAATTATTAACAAAGTGAAAGGCGTGAATCGTGTGGTTTATGATATTTCTTCAAAACCACCCGCAACGATTGAATGGGAATAGATTAAATTTTAAGTGAGAAAGGGGCTAATTTTATTAAATTAGCCCCTTTTTACCGTTTAATAAATCCGATTGTTATCTTGAAAGCGTTAGTACGTAGTTTTACAATTCAATTAAACTTTTAAAAATATCATGAAAAAATTTACTTTATTATTATTAGCCACCGTTTTAACATTTGTTCTTTCATCTTGTAGCAAAACTGAAACAGTTGAACCAGCCGCTTCAATTGTTGGAAAATGGAATGGCTTCGAAATTGGAGGAATTGTTAACACGAAAACTTATAAGGTTCTTCCTGGAACTGCGGTTAAATCAGGGACAGGTACTATCTCTATTAAACCTTTCGTATATGAGTTTAAAGAAGATGGAACTGCCATAGTTGGAACTGCAACAGGGACATATAAATTAACTAATAACAAATTAGTTTTTACGAGTAAAGATGGAGCGTTCAACTACGATGTAACGTCTCTAACAAGCACAGAACTAAAATTGTCGTGCCTCAAACTTACCAAAAAAGCAACAGATGATTATGACATAAGTACAAATGAATCTATAATCAGTTATTTGTACGCTGCATACGCTACACTTGGAAATGGTGGAAGTGAGGCTGAGGTAACAGGATCAACATCTTTACAAGGTACTATCTATTTAAAAAAATAATATTCTATTTAGACATTCTAAAAGCCCGATTTCAAAATTGGGCTTTTTTTATGAACTGATGTACCGCACACACAATTTCTTCGTTAATATCCCATCAAAGATTATTATCTTGCAAACTTTATTGTTATCAACTCTTTTTTAAACGAATGAAATTCAGATTCTTAACCCTTTCGGCACTTTTTTTATGCCTAAATACTTTCGCTCAGAAGGTTTCTCAAAATGCCAATTATCAATTTTTTGTTGATTTAACCAAAGTCCAAAACGATAAATTGGAGGTTTCTTTAATCACGCCTAAATTCTCGAAAGACGAAGTGGTTTATAATATGCCAAAGATTGTTCCAGGTACGTATGCCAATTATGATTTTGGTCGTTATGTATCTGATTTTAAGGCATTTGATGCTTCTGGGAAAATGCTTTCGGTAGATAAATTAAATAAGAATAGTTATAAAATAAAAGGAGCAAAAACCCTAAATAAAATCACTTATTTAGTAGATGATACGTGGGATTCACCCGAAATTACGGGAGAATACGTTTTTGAACCCGCTGGAACTGATATCGAAGAAAATAAATTATTTGCCATCAATACGCACGGATTTTTTGGATATTTCAATGATTTAAAACGTCAAACTTATGAGGTAACTTTCACGAAGCCAATGGGTTTCTATGGAGCAAGTTCTTTGACGGCTTCAAAGTCGGATGACAAAAATGATACGTTTGTGGTGCCAAATTATAACGATTTAGTGGATGCCCCAATCATGTATTCACAACCCGACACGACCATTTTGAAAATTGGCGGTGCGGATATTTTGATTGCTGTATTTTCGCCTAATAAAAAAGCCACTTCAAAAGAAATTGCGGAAAACGTAAAGACCCTTTTGGAAGCTCAAAAAGAATATTTAGGCGGAACTTTACCCATTAAAAAATATGCTTTTGTAATTGTTCTTTCGGATAATCTGAAGAACGGAAGTTACGGTGCTTTGGAACATTCTTATTCTTCGTTTTATTACTTACCAGAATCATCTTCGGAAGAACTTTCACAGACGATTAAGGACGTTTGTTCGCACGAATTTTTTCATATTGTAACGCCTTTAAGCATCCATTCTGACGAGATTGGTGATTTCGATTTTAATAACCCAAAAATGTCAAAACACCTTTGGATGTACGAAGGAATGACAGAATATGCGGCAGGTCACATGCAAATGAAGTATAATCTGATTGATTTACCGCAATATTTGAATATGTTGAAATCAAAGATTGGCAACATGACTGATCGTTATAAAGATGATATTCCTTTCACGGTTATGTCAGCGGATGTCTTGGAAAAGTACAAAGACCAATATCAAAATGTTTATGAAAAAGGAGCATTAATTGGCTTGTGTTTAGACATTAAATTACGTCAATTATCGGGTGGAAAATATGGTACGCAAAACTTGATGCGTGACTTATCAAAATACTACGGAAAAGAGAAATCTTTTAATGATAATGAATTATTTGATAAGATAACAGAAGTATCAAAATTCCCAGAAATTCGTCAATTTTTTGCTAAATATGTAGAAGGAAAAGAGTCTTTACCGATTCAAGAAACCTTGAAAAACGTTGGAATTGATTATTTGAAAAGTCGCAAAAAGAAAGAAAAAACGTTGGGATATTCAGTTTATAATTTAGGAATTAATCCAGAATCAAAAAATATTTTCATCATTGACGAAGACGGAATTGATGAATTTGGCAAGAAATTAGGTTTCAAAGCGGGGGATGAATTAATATCTTTAAACGGTAAAAAACTTGATTTACAGACTTTCAGAGTAGAAAGAAGTGAATATATGGCAAATGCCAAAGATGGTGACGAAGTTAATTATGTAGTACTTCGTAAGGATGGCGAAAAGAAAGTAGAAACAAAACTTTCGGGTAAATTATTCATTCCAGAAGTAGAAGAAAAAAATATTCTTTCACCCATGGAAAACCCAAGTGAAGAGCAATTGAAATTACAACAAGCATGGTTAGTTCCTTCAGTGAATTAACTGTAACCTGATGCTTCGGCATCGGAATAAGTAATGAAAATAATTGTAATTATACTAAGCTCATTTTTATTATTTGCCTGCGATAATCTTAACAGTAATTTACCTCCACCGCAAGATGGAGGTAAATTTTTTTATCCAAGTGTTGGGCAATCCGTTATTTATGATGTGGAAGACACGCAATATGAACTTACTGGAAAATCGACCATAAAAACTTATCAATTAAAAGAAATAAATGTCTCTACTTTTAAAGATGCGGAGGGCAAAGAAGCGTTAAGAATCGAAAGATATCGAAGAGAAAATGACACCCAAAAATGGACGATTGACTCCATTTTTATTGCAAAAAAAGAAATTGATAAAGCCCTTAAAACCGAAAATAATGTAACTTACGTAAAAATATCTTTTCCAATTAAAGAAGGTTTAAAGTGGAATGGAAATGCTTATAATTCATTAGGAAATGATACTTATGAATTAAAAAAAGTGAATCAAACCTTTCAAACGAATGGAGAAAAATTTGATCATACTTTCTCTGTAATTCAACAAAATGATTCAACGTTGGTTGATTTAAAAAGACGAATTGAAGTTTATGCGGAAGGAATTGGCATGATTTATCAAGAAAAAATAAACGTATTTTATTGTAATTCAGGCGATTGTCTTGGAAAAGGGAAAATAGATTTTGGGAACAAACACATTTTAAAATTTAAAAGCAATGAGTAATCAGTTATCAGTTATCAGTAATCAGTTATCAGTTAAAAGTTATAAGTCGAGCGGAAAACAGTTATCAGTTATCAGTAAACAGTTATTAGTTGTTCCAATTCTAAAATTAAGAAAGGGGAATACTTTACTGTTAACTGTTAACTGTTTACTGCTAATTGTTTACTGTTTACTGATAACTGATAACTGCAACGCTCAATTGCCCGCAAAATATCTCATTACTTTCAAAGACAAAACCAATTCTCCCTATTCAGTGGCAAAACCGTTGGAATTTCTTTCGCAACGTTCGGTGAATCGTCGGCAGAAACAGAACATTACGGTTAAAACTCGTGATTTGCCTGTGAATCCATCTTATATTTCAGAAATAAAAAAAACGGGAGCGAAAATTTGGTTTACATCTCGTTGGATGAATGCGGCTTTAATTCAAACTTCGGAGGCAAATTTACAGACTGTTTTGAAACTTCCTTTCGTTAAGGGATTGGAAGTAAATAGTACGGTTGATGATCCAAATTCTCGCTCAGCAAGAAAGGTTTCAAAGTTTGAAACCCTTGATAATCAGTCGTTTAATTATGGATTATCGAAAACGCAAAATAACATGATTGGCGTGAATATTATGCACGATTTGGGATATAAAGGGGAAGGAATGATGATTGCTGTTTTGGATGCAGGTTTTAATAATGCGGATAAAATACCAGCTTTCAAAGCTCTCTACGATGAGAAAAGAATCGTTGGAACTTACGATTTTGTCAAAAAAGAAACCTCAGTTTATGAAGATGATGCTCACGGAACGGAAGTACTTTCTTGCATGGGAGCATTTTTAGAAGGAAGCATGGTTGGCTCTGCCCCGAAGGCTTCTTATCTTCTATTACGTTCGGAAGATGCTCCAACGGAATACATTATTGAAGAAGCAAACTGGCTTTTTGCGGCTGAATATGCGGATAGTACAGGGGTAGATTTAATAAATTCTTCTTTGGGATATACAACTTTTGATGATACAAAAACCGATCATACGTATGCACAATTAGACGGCAATACGACCATTGCGGCACGGGCGGCTGACTGGGCAGCAGGCGTTGGGATTGTTTGTGTGATTAGTGCGGGCAATGAGGGTAATGACGTTTGGAAATATGAAGGTACTCCCGCCGATGCCGATTCAGTCTTGGCAGTTGGGGCGGTTGATGCCAATAAAATATACGCCCGATTCAGTTCTTTGGGCATTCCAACTGATAAAAGAATAAAACCCGATGTGGTTGCAATGGGACAAAGTGCGGCAGTCATTCCTCCGAGTGGAAACGTTTCAACTGCCTCTGGAACTTCATTTTCTTCGCCAATTTTGTGTGGCATGGTGGCAGGATATTGGCAAGCGAACCCAACTCTAACGGCAATGCAGGTGATGGACAACGTTAGGAAATCTGGTAGTCAGGCTTCTAAACCCGATAAAGTTTTGGGTTTTGGTATTCCCATTTTATTTAAGGCTTTGGCAATTCAAGAAGAAATTTCATCTTTTTATAAAGTATATCCAAACCCAACTAAAGCTGAAATTACGGTTGAAATTAATGATTTTGCTGGAAAAAGTTACGAAGCAACTTTAATGGATATTGCTGGAAGAACGTATAAAAATGAAACACTCAAAAACCGAATTCAAACAATTTCAGTTGAAAAAATGCCTTCGGGTGTTTATTTTTTGAGAGTTGGAAATGAAGAGAAAAGTAATGTGATTAAATTAATTAAAGAATAAAATTTTTATTATACAAAACAAAAAGCCTTCAAATCGCTAAATTTGAAGGCTTTTTTGTGGAGACGGAGAGATTCGAACTCTCGTCCAGACAAGGAACTCAGCAACTTTCTACACGTTTAGTCTTGATTATTTTTTCGAGACAGTCAAGGTTCAAGCCAGACCAATTTCCATCCTTATCCTCTCTGTACTAAATATTTGCTTAGAGAAATCACAATATTCGACTTTGCGAAACGTCCCCCCAAATCTCTACGGCAAAGTTTAGCAGAGTGGGAGGTGGCGAATAATCACAATCTAATTGGGATTACTCAAAACGTAATTCAATTAAGAATTAGGCTGCCATGGCATACTGTGTATTGCCAATTATTGTTTTGGACTGATTATTTACGGGAGGTCAAGACCAACTCCCGACGTGCTTACTACCGAACCGCACAAGCTGTCAATACCGGTCGCCCCCAGTTTGTAATTCGGACTGCAAAGGTAATGGAGTTTTTGATTATTTTAAAGAAAAACTAATTTTCAATTCGTAATACTCAATGTTCAATAGTTTTGTCGTAAAGCATTTGAACATTGAACGTTTTAAATTGAATATTGAGCATTGAAGATTATAAGTTTTTAACTTAAATTTCTATCCTCCCTATTTTCCCTATTTGGTTACAATTTCCCAACTCTAACCGTTAATCCCCCAAACAAAAAACTGCCTTGTGCGGGTTCAAAATAGCGATTGGCAGTGGCGTTAATTTGTACGTTCGCATTATAGATTTCGTTGAATAGATTATTGATTCCCACGAAAGGTTCAATCAATAAATTTTTAATTTGCTTGCGAAAACCCGCTCTCAAATTCACGGTTACGTAACTATTATTTTTTGTCAAATTAGCATCATCGGCGTATAATTCTCCAATGCTTCTTATCTGAGCAATTGCGTAGATTCCTATACTTGGAAAATATCTAATTTCTCCATAAATATTGTGTTTGGGGATTCCTGGTAGCGTATTTCCATCAAATTTACCTGCCGTTGTTACGTAATTTCTATACTGAAAATCCGAGTAAGTATAGTTAAAATAAGTGGTTAAACCTGAACGAATTTTATAAGTTAATCCTAACTCTAACCCTTTTCTTTCCGATAATCCTGCGTTTCTAAAATAGGTTCTACCAACTTGATTTAGTAATTGAAAAGGCACAATTTCGTCTTCAACTTCAATGTAAAATAACGAAACGTCAGCCCTAAATTTCTTATTCAAAATTCCTTTGTAACCCACTTCATAATTCCTCGATTTTTGCGGATTTAGGTCTGGATTGAAACCACCAAAACCCGTTGGATTATTGGATAATTCATTCAAGGAAGGTGTTTCAAAATTGGTGGAAATATTGGCAAAAATGGCTTGCGAAAGGGTAGGAGAGAAGGATAATCCCAACATCGGACTAAACCGTTGAAAAGATTGCGTTGCCGACTGATTACCGTCTGAAAGAAATTTATCCGAAATCTTTAACTGAATATCATCAAAACGAGTATTTAGTGATAATTTTAGTTTCGGAATAATGGCAAATTCTTGTAATAAAAATATGCCAACGTTTCTAAATTCTTCTATTTGGTCGAGTCTTAAAGTCCCTTTTTCTCCTAATAAATTATCGTAACGTTGACGGTTATCTTGTTGATTTTCAAGGTCTAATCCCATTTTTAGGCGATATTTTTTAGTCGTAAATTGATAATTAAATCCTCCGCCCGAAAAATCACGATTGAAAGCAATTTGTCCACTCGCTTGTAGGGCTTGACGATTTGTAAAATCACGATTCAAATAAAATACTCGGGCATTAATTTGATGTTTTTCGTTAAAAGTATGGTCATAAATTAAGGCAATTCTTTGTTGTTTGAAGGTTTCGGAAGCCTTGAAAGTAATGTTCTGAGGGCGAACCTGTTGACGATTTTTATCTAATTCTGATTGAATTAATGCCCCAGGATCTTCTGCCAACGGACTGTCGATATAATTTACTAAAAAAGTCAATTTATTTTTATTGGTAAAATTATAAATCACTTTTCCATTCAAAAAATTACGCTCAATCGAATTCTGAACACGATAACCCGTACTCAATAATCTTGAAGCCGAAACAAAGTATATCACTTTCCCGACTTCCTGACCCGTTTTGAATTGATACCGTTGCAGACCGTAAGCCCCAAAATTGGCTTGAAATTCGGCAAAATGTTCTTTTGGATTTTCGGAAAAAAGGCTAATTACGCCACCCGAAGCATTGCCGTACAATCCCGAAGAAGGTCCTTT
Source organism: Arcicella sp. (assembly GCA_025354645.1). Lineage (GTDB taxonomy): Bacteria > Bacteroidota > Bacteroidia > Cytophagales > Spirosomataceae > Arcicella. Next base: position 8,050 of record JANXML010000004.1, read on the forward strand.
GATAATTTCCATGCGTTCCATCATGCCCACGTCTAAGTTTCCCACTTTTGCCGTGCCGTCGGGGATGGACTCTGGAATGCCATCGGAGATGATTTTTATGCCTCGAATCCCAAAAGCCGCCCTTGCTCCAAAACCTCGAATGGAGATGCGTAAATCCTGAGCAAAATTTTCTGAATTCGTCGCAAAAACCCCTGGAACTGCTCCTAATGACTCAAAAAGGGATACTTTGGATTGACCAACTTGTAATCTTGATTGGTCAATAACGGTAATTGAAAGCGGTATTTGAATGTCTTTTGAGAGAAACCTTGAAGAGGAAACAGTGACGGGTTCGAGTTCTTTTGCGGTGATAGTAGTATCAGTTTGTGCGAAAACGATGACTGAACTTAATGATAAAAACAGTATAAATAATTTGTACATTTTGCTGATTTTTATTGACAAAGATACGGATTTGTATTTATTGTAATTATCAAAAAACAATGCCACCAATAAAACTATTTTTTTCAAATTCTATGTTTCCTATGTGAACTATGTGGTTGCAAAAAAAAACCCTGAAAAGTCGAAGACAAATCAGGGTCGTATTATGGGTTTGAGCTACTAAAAATTTATAAAAGTAAGGATTATTGTTTTTAATGTTAAAGTGCAAAGGGTGGGTGAGATTTTGATTTTAGAAAGTCCGCCAACTTTCTTGGTCAATTTATCTCACCTCCTTCACGGTAATACGGTTCTGGAATTGATAGCTTTGCTCATCTGTTTTGCGTCCGCCAACACATTGCAGCGTGCAAAACTTTCCACCCCCGTAAGGTCTTTCCCGAAGATTGCCCTCTAAAAACGTCCGCCAACATTTTTAAATTGTTGCTTTCTTCGGAGAAAATTTTGTCAATTAGTAAACGGTTGTAAATAGAAAATATACAACAGAAAACGAATTGTTTGTTGAAACTAAAAACTAAGAAAATTGTGGATAATTTTGCAGAGGAAATCTGCGAGAAAGGAATTATAATAAGAATTCCGCCACATTATTTTTCAAAGATTTGGTTCAGCTATATCAAGGCTTTTGGTTTGAATTCTCTTGAAAAATCAGGAGAATTCAAACTCCTTAGCTTCATCCAAAATCTCTCTATGGCGGTAAAAAGATTAGATTTTTGTCAATTAATATTAAAAATCTACGTTTAGACTTCTAATTGTTTTGTCTCAATTACTGTGCCAAAATGAATTTAAACGCAATAATTAAATTTTACTCTACAGCTATTTGGCGGAATTGCTTGGTTAATTAGTAGTGTTACAAAAGCCGTGCCAGAAATCGTAGGTATGAGGTAACAAAAAGCGAAATTCTAAATTTTGAGTTCCATAATTGTTATATAATTTAAAAACACGGCAAACCATTTTCCCTTATACCTACGACCTCATAATTTATACCTGAAAAGACCTCATACCTAAGACTTCACCGCCAAACTCCTCCATAAATAAAACACCGTGTAAGCCTCCCAATCCTTAAAGTTTTTGAAAAATAAATTCAGCGTTTCTCTACTTGGACGTTTGTCAAAACCTTTCAAATTATGAAGAGCATTGTATAAACCTACATCCCCGTAAGTGACACATTCTAAGCGTTTTAGTGATTTCATCAAGGCATAATTTGCCGTCCATTCACCGATACCTCTTACACTCACGAGCAAACGAATTGCCTCTGCGGTTGAATGTGCAGATAAGATTTCTTTTGAGATGTTTCCAGATACAAATTGTTTAGCAATTTCAATCAAATATTCTGCCTTGCGATTTGAAAATTGTAGCGGTAATAAATCTTCGACTTTAATATTTGCAACGATTTCAGGTTTTGCAAATAAGAAATAATCGGCATTTTCATAGTTTAGTTTTGTTCCGTAAATCTCTGTAAATCTGCGTTTTAGTTTGTAGGCAAACGTTAAATTTATTTGTTGCCCGATGATTGACCAACACAAGGCTTCAAACAAATCTGGAATTGCCAATAATCGTAAACCCGCATATTCAGAAGTCATGTATTTTAATTCATCATCATTCTCTAATAATTCATAAAAAGGACTCAAATCACGATTATAATCAAACCAATCTTTCACAAAATCAATAATCTCTTTTTCTGAATTATTTCCTACTAAAACGTTGATTATTAATTGATTACTACTTTCTGTTATTTCAATTAAAGTTGGTTCGTTATGAATAAAAATGGCTTTTCTGACGGCATTCGGGCGTACTTCATGCAAGCAATCATCATAATTACGGTCTAAAAACCAAAGACATTCTTGGAAGGAAAAATTTTGAGGAATGGGGAGTTTATATGTCATTTTTTCTTTTTGTCATTCCGACGTAGGAGGAATCTGTTAGTAATTACAAATCAGATTTCTCCTACGTCGGAATGACAATTATAAAAGGATAATAAAAATCGCAAGTTACGGAATAGAAATTTGTGAAAAAATCCGCAAATTGCGATTATAAACCACGGACAAGGCTGTCCGTATTACAAATGCAAGAAATAATTTACACAAAATACATCAATTCACCTTTGGGAGAATTAGAAATCTCGGCAACGGACGAACATTTGACTTCGGTTCTGTTCATGGATGCTCAGAAAAAACCAAGTCCACGCAAAGTTGAGACGGATTTTGTGCCTGAAATCATTCATCAATACATCCAACAAATTACGGAATATTTTGAAGGTAATCGGAAAGATTTTGACCTTAAAATTCAACATCAAGGTACTGATTTTCAGAAGGTTGTGTGGAAAGAATTAGAAAATATCCCATTCGGGAAAACCATTTCCTATTTAGAATTATCCAAAAGAATTGGCAACGAAAAAGCCATCAGAGCAGTGGGAACAACCAACGGAAATAATAAATTCAATATCATTGTGCCGTGTCACCGTGTGATTGGTTCAAATGGTTCTTTGGTTGGTTACGGCGGAGATTTGTGGCGTAAAAAATGGCTTTTAGAACACGAAGCAAAAGTTTTAGGAAATTATCAGATTAGTTTATTCTAAAATCAGGCTAATACAACTATAAGTCAGAATAACGTTACC
>JANXML010000018.1 GCA_025354645.1 Arcicella sp.
ATTTAGGAAAGAGGTCTAATACTAAAAAACAAGTAAAAAAGGTGCTTTTTTTTGTAAGCATACCTTAACTTTGTCTTCTGTAATCAAATTTTGAAATAAAAACGTATAATCTTACGTATAAACAGCAAAGATTAACGTAAAATTTATAATGGATCAATTTTCATACATTGCCAACGCCGATACAGCTGCGATTTCTGACCTCTACGAATCGTATTTGAAAGACCCCAATTCAGTAGATATTAGCTGGCAAAATTTCTTTAAGGGTTTCGATTTTCATGCTTCTTTCAATGGTTCTAACGAAACTGTAAACGGTCAAGCGAAAGGCACAAATGTTGCTTCTGCACCCGTTGATTCTTCGATGGTTCAGAAAGAAATGGCGGTTATAAGCCTTATCAAAGCCTTCCGTTCTCGTGGACATTTATTGGCAAAAACCAATCCTATTCGTGATCGCAAAGACCGCCGTCCGAGGTTAGATTTGAAAGATTATGCCCTTTCAGAAGCTGATTTGGATACCGAGTTTCAAGCGGGTGTTTTTTTAGGAATTGGAGCGGTTTCATTACGCAAAATTCTTGAATCACTAAACAAGATTTATTCGGGTTCAATTGGTTTTGAATATATGTACATCCGTGAGCCAGAAGTGAAGGAATGGTTGCGGGCAAAAATTGAAAAAGAAGCCTTAGCTTTTAGTCCTTCAATTGATGAAAAAAAACAGATTTTAGAGAAACTCAATGAAGCGGTTGTTTTCGAGAACTTCTTGGGAACCAAATACTTAGGGCAAAAAAGATTTGGTTTAGAGGGTGGCGAAACCACTATCCCAGCCCTTGATGCAATCGTGAATCGTTCGGCAGATTTAGGCGTTCAAGAGGTCATGATTGGTATGGCTCACCGTGGACGTTTGAACGTACTTGCGAACATCATGCACAAGTCGTATGATGCTATTTTTGATGGTTTTGAAGGTAATCTTCCCGACCAAATTCATGGCGATGGCGACGTAAAATACCACTTGGGTTATTCATCAAAACACATCACTCCGTCGGGGATTGAGGTGTCGATGAAATTAGCTCCAAATCCCTCACATTTAGAGGCGGTAAATCCTTTGGTAATCGGTTTTTGTCGAGCCAGAGCCGATGCCCATTATGAAGGTGATTACGACAAGATTCTTCCGATATTAATTCACGGAGATGCAGCGGTTGCAGGACAAGGAATTGTGTATGAGGTTACGCAAATGGCGAAGTTGAAAGGTTACGAAGTGGGTGGAACCATCCATTTTGTGATTAATAACCAAGTAGGTTTCACCACAGATTTTGAAGATGCACGTTCGGCAATTTATTGCACAGACGTTGCCAAGATTATTGACGCTCCAGTTTTCCATGTAAACGGTGACGACCCAGAGGCAGTGGTTTTTGTGTCGAAAATGGCAGCAGAATTCCGTCAGCAATTCAATCGTGATGTATTTATTGACATGGTTTGTTATCGAAGAAACGGACACAATGAGTCTGACGAACCACGTTTTACGCAACCAACTTTATACGCAAATATTACGAATCACTTGAATCCGAGAGAGTTATATAATCAAAAATTGATTGCTCGTGGAGATATTGATGCAAAGTTAGCAGGAGAAATGGATTCTGAATTTAAGGCAGAATTACAGGCTCGTTTGGATTTGATTAAACAAAAAATTCGTCCAGAATATCATCCTTTAAAATTGGATAATCGTTGGGCAGAATTGAGATATGCACAAGATGGTGATTTTGAAAATTCTCCTAAAACGGGTATTTCAAAAGAATCTATTGATAAAATTGCGGTGGCACTTTCAAAATTACCCGAAGGATTTGCCGCTTTAAAGCAAATAGAGAAAGTTTTAGCGGATAGAAAAGCTTATTTTGAAAACGGTTCATTAAACTGGGCAACTGCCGAGGCTTTGGCGTATGGTTCGTTGTTAATTGATGGAAATCCTGTGCGTGTATCTGGTCAGGATGTGCAAAGAGGGACATTTTCGCACCGTCATGCTGTACTTCATGAAGCAAATACCAATGAATCTTATATTTCATTGAATCATATCCAACCAGAACAAGACCAATTACAAATCTATAATTCATTACTTTCTGAATATGCAGTTTTAGGTTTTGAATTTGGATATGCACTTGCTAATCCAGATACATTAGTGATTTGGGAAGCACAATTTGGTGATTTTGCCAATGGTGCTCAAACGATGATTGACCAGTTTATTGCTTCTCACGAATCTAAATGGGGAACTATGAATGGTTTGGTAATGCTTTTGCCACACGGTTATGAAGGTCAAGGACCCGAGCATTCAAACGCTCGTCCCGAAAGATTTTTGCAATTAGCCGCTGAGGAAAACATGATTGTGGCGAACATAACAACGCCCGCTAATATTTTCCACGCTTTGCGTCGTCAATTAACTTGGCGTTTCCGTAAGCCTTTGATTGTGATGTCACCAAAATCATTGTTTCGTAATCCAAAAGTAATGTCGCCTATTTCAGAATTTGTGGATGGCTCATTCCAAGAAGTTTATGGTGATACTTTTGCCGATGCGAAAAAGGTCAAAAAAGTATTGTTATGTTCTGGAAAGATTTATTATGATTTACAGGAAAAGCAAGAAAAAGATGGTCGCACGGACGTTGCGATTGTTCGTGTAGAACAATTACATCCATTTCCAGCAAAAAAAGTGCAGGCTGAATTAGATAAATATCCAAAGTCAAAAGTATTGTGGGTTCAAGAAGAACCTGAAAATATGGGCTATTGGTCGTTTGTGATTAGAGATTTTGGTTGGAAAGTTTTTGATAGTTTAATGGCCCGTAAAAAATCAGCTTCTCCAGCAACAGGCTTTATGAAAATTCACACGGCTGAACAGACGGAATTGATGGATAGGGCGTTTGCTTAAAGTTTAAACCGATTTTAGGAATCGAAAATAATGTCAATAGAACGTATCAATAATGAATTTTTAATTAAAATACCTGCGTCAATTGATATGGGCATTTTGCAACAATTTTTAGATTATGTTCAAGTCAAAACAATTTCTTCACAAAGTAGTGCATCAGATGAAGAAATCTTGAAAATTTCTGAAGACATAAATAAAAATTGGTGGATTAAAAATAAACAACATTTTGTCTAATGAAAGTTGTTATTGATACGAGCGTGATAATGAGTGCCTTGATGAGTTCACAAGGTAGAGTGGCAGATGTTTTAATGAATCCGATGAATGATTTTGAAAAGTATTCTTGCTACTTTATGCAAGTTGAAATTTTTAAGCATAAACAGAGAATTCTCAGATATTCAAAATTAGAAGAATCAGAATTATTAGAAGTTGTTTATCTGACTTTAAAGAAGTTGAGTTTGGTAAATGAGAATCAAATAAGTTCAGAGAATTGGCAGATTGCGGATGAATTGACAAAAGATGTTGATAGTAAAGACATAGCTTTTGTAGCTTTATCACTTCAACTGGATGCAATTTTATGGACGCTTGACAGGAAACTCCAAGAACATCTCATTAGCAAAGGTTTTACAAATGTGGTAAATACTTATGAGTTAGAACAGTTATTTCATAGTAGATAAATTTATAACAATACATTACAAAAGGATAACCAAAAATCCGAAATTGAAATATGGCAATTGAAATGAAAGTTCCGCCCGTTGGCGAATCAATAACCGAGGTAACTATCGCTACTTGGAATAAAAAAGATGGCGATTTGGTAAAAATGGATGAAGTTTTGTGTGAATTAGAATCAGACAAAGCCACTTTTGAACTCCCTGCCGAAGCAGAAGGAATCTTAAAAATCGTTGCCAAAGAAGGTGATACGCTTCCCATTGGAGCTGTTATTTGTACGATTGAAACAAGTGGGGCTTCGGCGGTCGGCGGTCAGCCGTCGGCATCGGTAGAAGACATCAAGGTTGTAGAAACCGTGCCATTATCACCCACGCTTGAACCAGCACCAGTTGCCGAAAGCCCAAAGCCGAAAGCTGAAAGCCAACAAGTTATTGAAATAAAAGTTCCAACCGTTGGTGAATCAATTACGGAAGTAACAGTTTCATCTTGGAATAAAAAAGAAGGGGATTCTGTGATGATGGACGAAGTTTTGTGTGAATTAGAATCAGATAAAGCTACTTTTGAATTACCATCAGAAGTTGCTGGAACCTTACATATTGTAGCAGAAGCAGGTACTACTTTGGCAATTGGAGCGGTCGTGGCTACGATTACCGTTGGAAGCACCCTAACCCCCAGTGGAGGAACTGCGAATCCAACAGACAAGGTAGAAAAAGCGGTTTCACCAGCTCCCCCATCGGGGGCGGGGGCGACCGACGCTTCGGGGGCTTCGGACTCTTACGCCGCTGGACATGCTTCACCAGCCGCCGCAAAGGTTTTAGCTGAAAAAGGAATTGATGCAGGTTCTGTGTCGGGTACAGGCGTGGGTGGACGTATTACAAAAGAAGATGCACAGTCGGCAGTCAGCGGTCAGCAATCGGCGGTCAGCAGTCCTGTGATTCCAACCCCATCGGTTATTATAACTCCTGCACCAATTGCGGTTTCAACGCCACAATCAACGAGCGGAAATCGTAATCAACGTCGTGAAAAGATGACTTCTTTACGCAAAACCGTTGCTCGTCGTTTGGTTCAAGTAAAAAATGAGACAGCAATGTTGACAACTTTCAATGAAGTTGACATGAAGCCAATCATGGATTTACGTGGAAAATACAAAGATAAATTTAAAGAAAAACATGGTGTTGGCTTAGGGTTTATGTCATTTTTCACGAAGGCAGTTTGCGTTGCTTTAAAAGAATTCCCAGCCGTGAACGGTGCCATTGATGGTGAAGAAATTGTGTTTAACGATTATTGTGATATTTCAATTGCGGTTTCAGCTCCGAAAGGTTTAGTAGTACCCGTTATCAGAAATGCCGAGAATTTATCATTGGCAGGCATTGAAAGTGAAGTCGTACGTTTAGCGACTTTGGCTAAAAATAATAAATTGACTTTGCAAGAAATGTCAGGTGGAACCTTCACGATTACGAATGGTGGAGTTTTTGGTTCAATGCTTTCAACGCCAATTATCAATGCTCCACAAGTGGCAATTTTAGGAATGCACAACATCGTTGAACGTGCCGTAGTGGTTGATGGTCAGATAGTTGTGCGTCCAATCATGTACGTAGCGTTGTCTTACGACCATAGAATTGTTGATGGAAAAGAATCCGTTTCGTTCTTGGTAAGAGTGAAACAGTTATTGGAAGACCCAACTCGTTTATTGTTGGATGTTTAAAGTATTAAGTATCAGGTATTATGTATTAAGTAATGAGAATCGTCTTTGTACTTAATACATAATACTTTGTGCATGTAAAAATATGGAAAATCAAGTATTAAGTTTTGAGGAAATAAAAAAGCTCTTTCCTGATGAATGGGTGCTTTTAGGGAATCCTAAATATAGTGATGATGATTTGGACGTTATTTCTGCAACTGTTATTATCCATGATAAGAATAAACACGAGCTTATTAAAAAACGAGTTCGGTGGAGAGATACATATCATTCCGCTACGACAGTTTACACAGGTATATTCCCTAAAAAAAGGTATTTATTGTGAAAGTTTTTAAGTTTAAGGTAGTTCCAACAACAGGAGCGATAGTTGTTAAGGCGTATGTAAATGGGTACAAACTCAATCTTTTATTAGATACAGGAGCAACTAATACTATAATTGACTACAATATTCTTTTAATGTCTGAAATTGAATATATGTTTGTTAATTCAATAGACCAGCCACTATTTGAGACTGCCAGTGGAATTATTAATGCTCAGTGGGTTAATGTAGATTCTTTTATCAGTTTAGGAATTCATAATGTCGAATTTAACTTTGCCACCTACGATTTCTTATTAGAAGGAATTATTCCTGAATATGATGGAATGTTAGGCTTAGATTTTTTCCAGAATAACAAAATTTGCATTGACTTCGTAAAATCAGAAATAACTATTTCTTAACCATTATTAAAACGATGAATTTAATCAAATGGGATTATTTAACCGTTCTGGCAGATATTAACCCAACTGTTTTTGATGTAAATGGAAAACGTGGAGTCGATGCTAAATTAATAAATGATATGTTGGCAAAATTTGGAGCCGAAAGTTGGGAATTGGTCAATACGACATCCATTAATTCAGCGGGAACAACCATTCAAATTTCTTTTATTTTCAAAAAAATAGGTACTGCCAAAACCAACAGTGAATTCCGCAGAATTGGATTTGATATGGATGGAGACGGTGAAAATGAAATAGTTAACAGAGTATAGATTTTAGATTATACATAAAATAAATGCAGGTAAAATTTACTCAATACCTGATACTTAATACATTAACAATGCAATACGACGTAATAGTAATCGGTTCGGGACCTGGTGGATATGTTTCTGCCATTCGTTCAGCACAATTAGGCTTGAAAACTGCCATCATTGAAAAATATAATGTCTTGGGTGGAACTTGCCTAAATGTAGGCTGTATTCCCTCAAAAGCCCTTTTGGACTCTTCGGAGCATTTTTATAATGCCGCTCATACTTTCGCAGAACACGGAATTGAGATTCCTGCTCCCGTGGTGAATATGACGCAAATGATTAATCGTAAATCGGGCGTGGTCAAGAAAATGAACGATGGGATTACGTTTCTGATGAAAAAAAATAAAATCACGACCTACATTGGTCTTGGTTCATTTGTGGATAAAAACACCGTTAAAGTGTCCAAAGCCGATGGGACTTCGGAAGATATAACGGCTAAAAATATCATTATTGCTACGGGTTCAAAACCAACCGTTTTGCCTTTTATGCCCGTTGATAAAAAACGAATTATCACCTCAACCGAAGCATTGAACTTGCCTGCCGTTCCAAAAACGATGGTTGTGGTTGGGGCTGGTGTAATTGGGGCTGAGTTGGGTTCAGTTTATGCTCGTTTAGGTACGAAAGTGAGCTTTGTGGAGTTCGCAGATTCGATGATCCCAACAATGGACAAATCAATGGGCAAAGAATTGCAAAAAGCCATCAAGAAATTGGGCGTTGATTATTATTTCTCTCATAAAGTGACCAACATTGTTAATAATGGTGATGATGCAACCGTTACTGCTACTAATTCAAAAGGTGAAGAAGTAAAATTAACGGGGGAATATGTCTTAGTCTGCATTGGTCGTCGTCCATATACAGAAGGCTTGAATTTGGAAGCCGTTGGAATCAATATGGACAGAGGAAAAGTGGTTGTGGATGAGCATACTTTACAAACAAATGTGCCAAATATCTACGCCATCGGAGATTTAATTCGTGGGGCAATGTTGGCTCATAAGGCAGAAGAAGAAGGCGTTTTTGTGGCAGAAACTATCGCAGGACAAAAACCTCATATCAATTATAATTTGATCCCTGGCGTAGTTTACACATGGCCCGAAGTTGCCTCAGTTGGCAAAACCGAAGAAGAATTAAAAACGGCTGGCGTTGCCTACAAATCGGGTTCGTTCCCTTTCAAAGCCTTGGGACGGGCTACGGCTTCGATGGATACGGACGGTTTAGTGAAAGTATTAGCCGATAAAACTACGGACGAAATTTTGGGTGTACACATCATTGGTGCAAGAGCCGCCGATATGATTGCGGAGGCGGTTGTGGCGATGGAATATCGTGCTTCGGCAGAAGATGTGGCTCGTATGTCGCACGCTCATCCGACTTATACGGAGGCGATGAAAGAGGCGTGTTTAGCGGCTACTGAAAATCGGGCTTTGCACGCTTAATGTTTGAGATATTTACAAAAAAGGGCTTCTCAACACATTCAGAAGCCCTTTTTAAAAAATTAAATTATTTAATTAAAGAATAATAATACTTAACTGTATCTTGTGTACTTCCGACTTTTTCCAAGTAAGCTGATGCTTCGAGAGTTGGAATGCTTAAAAAATTTATTTTATAAAATCGTTCTTTATTCCCAGAATATCTCATTAATATCGTCATATTCTTAGTACTCATATCTGCATTTCTCCCCCTATCTCTGGTATATGTTTGAACGAGTATGCTATCTTTAAAAACATTTTCAAAGTCATAAATTCTATCATTTCCAATTTCTATAACTTCTGAATAACCTATTTGAGTGTCTGCCTTCATATTTTTGGGTGAAACAATTTTAGTAAGTTTCCATTTACCCATCAAATATCCACTAATTGGTCCTCCCGAAGTAAATCCGTTATCCTCCTCACAACTCCATGTTATGAGAAAAATTATTCCAAAAATTAATATTATTTTTTTCATTTTCTTCACGGTCTAATTCCTGTTCACGGTCTAATTCCTGCAATCATGTGCATAAAAGTATTGTAGTTAGTACCATTTGGGGTAAAATTACCAACACTGTACCATCCATTAAAATCTCCATGCCAACCCCAATTCATATCGTAGTATTCAAATGACGAAGTATTACAATCGTGTGTATCACAGTTATATTCTGAATAATTAATTTTATATAAGCCGTCACAAATCCAAATATGATAATTTTCAAAATTTGTTATTGATCCACTTGTTCCCCACAAAATTACAGGAAATCCTGACATAATTTCATTGCGAACTACATTCATATTAAGGTCGGAGGAGCTTCCGTTTCCAGAATACCCATAATTACTCAATGCATTTGGAATATTCCACGGATAAGAAAAGGTATTAGTTGTACCAGCGAATCCATAAATAGAATTAAGTCCTGATGCACTGCCACAGTATATCATTAATCGTGCTAATTCCCATTGATCAGGAGTAGAAGGATTACAATCATATCTACTTGAATTATTTGGTATTCCAGCATAACTAAACCAACCAGGTTTCTGATAATAACGCATTATCTGTGCAAGAGCAACGGGACCACAACCAGCATTGTATCTATTGCAAAAATTTGCATTTGGACAAGCATTTAGATACCCAGTAGAATAACCTCCTTGTCCCCAATTAGTGTTTACAAAAGGTCCATAAGTATTGGTGGAAGTATGACACATAAATTGTCCAGTGGTATACCACTCATAACAATTAGTATTGGAAACTCTGCCACCTTTTTTAGTGGGTAAATTCAATTCTTCTTTCAAATATTCTTTCCAAGCCTTCACAATGACAGGGTCTGCATCCTTGTTATCTTTTTTTATAACTTTGATTTTATCTTTTGATTCATCAAACCATTGTCTTACACCATCTGGTATTTCTTTCGTCTCAAAGCTACCTTTATCAGCAAAAGCCAAAACAGGAATTGTTCTTAAATCAGCCGAAATGATAATAAACCCCCCCTTTGCATAATTCAAAACGTGAAATAGAGGAGTTTTATTTTCATCCACAATGGTTTCCTTTTTATCTACATCAGTGTTTGTAACAATCCTTGCTTTTTTTGAATCGATACTTTTGTTAGAAGTTAAGTCATATTTACTGGCAACTTGAATAGCATCATATAAACTGACTTCAAAAGGTCCTTTTTTGATTTTAAGAACTTGCTCATCAACGGGTTTACATCGAAAGAGGAAAATTATGAAGAAAAATGAAACATACAGAAATTTTCTTGAAGAAAGAAAACTTGTAATACTTCTAAAAGTAGCAATTAATAGAGTTTTCATGAATTTTAAAGTTTAAAAAGTTTAGCCTACTTTTTTAGGGCTTTTCAGCGGATGCCCCTACCATATATTCAAGAAGATTTGATAGCGTAATTGAAAATTTATAAATTAAACGCTTAGTGGAGTAAATGATTGATCAATTATTAATTTGACAAATGTTATTTTTTTTTTCAATATTCCAAACATTATTATGATTATTTTAAGATTTTACTGAAATCATAATATTTGAATAACATAACGATTTTAGTAATCTTGATAAAATTGATAATTTAATTGCATTAATGATGAAAAAGTTATCTTTACATGAATTTTACAAATACCAACAAATCAACAAAATCCATGAAAAAAATATTATTTCTATTATTAACTTCCCTCACAACTTTTGCCCAAAACAACATCATCCCAGCACCAGTGAGTTATGAAATGTCTAACTCAGGCGGAATGAGTATGTTTATGCTGGATTCTCGTACAAGTATTGACGTGACGGATAATAATCCAGATGCCAAAAAAATTGCCGAAAACTTTGTGAGTTCTTTGGGATTCATGGGCGGACAAAAACCCGTTTTCAAGAAAGTTGAGAAACCAACGGCTCAGGATAAAGCAATAATTTTCACCATCAATAAAACGCCAAATGCACAATTAGGGAATGAAGGATATACACTCGATGTTACGGGTGAAACCATCAAAATGACTGCCAATAAACCCGCAGGATTATTTTACGCTATTCAAACACTTCGTCAAATGATGCCTCCACAGGCTGAAAACAAAGAATTTTCAATGGGAATGTTTCCGATTATGGGCTGTAAAATAACAGATTATCCCCGTTTTGGATGGCGTGGTTTGATGTTGGATGTGAGCCGTCATTTTTTTACGAAAGAAGAAGTGAAAAACTACATTGATTTAATGGCTCGTTACAAATTAAATACCTTTCATTGGCATTTAGCGGATGATAATGGTTGGAGAATTGAGATAAAATCCTTGCCAAAATTAACCGAAATTGGAGCATTTAGAGTGGTGAGAAATGGCGGTTTTGGCAATCGTGATAACCCAAAAGAAGGCGAACCTGCTACATACGGAGGTTTTTATACTCAAGAAGATGTGAAAGAAATTGTGGCGTATGCCAATGAAAGAAACGTAACGATTGTTCCTGAAATTGATGTTCCTGGACACAGTATGGCAGTTTTGGCGGCTTATCCAGAATTATCTACTCAAAAAGAATTGAAGCGGTACGTAAATCCAGGAACAAATTTTATTGATTGGAGTAATAAAAAATTAATCATAGAAAATACGCTTGACCCATCAAATGAAAAAGTTTATGAATTTTTGGACAAAGTATTTACGGAAATGGCTCCCTTATTTCCAAACAAATATATTCACATGGGTGGCGATGAGTGCTTTCATGATTTTTGGGAAAAGGATCCTAATTGTCAAGCACTTATGAAAAAAAATAACTTGAAAGATACGCATGAATTGCAGAGTTATTTTGTAAAAAGAGTAGAAAAAATTATCAATAAAAAAGGTAAAACTTTGATTGGTTGGGATGAAATTTTGGAAGGCGGATTGGCTCCAAATGCCACCGTAATGTCGTGGCGTGGCATGAAAGGTGGCATTGAAGCGGCAAAGCAAAAACACGATGTAGTGATGTCTCCAACAACTTTTGCCTATTTGGATTATACGCAAGGCGACCAATCGGTTGAGAAGCCAATTTATGCCAGTTTATCTTTGAAAAAAGCCTATTCTTTTGAGCCAGTCCCTGATAGTACGGATGCAAAATATATTTTAGGTGGACAAGGAAATCTATGGACGGAACAGATTCAAAACTATCGCCATGCCTTGTATATGACCTATCCACGGGCATTTGCGATTGCTGAAACCACTTGGAGTCCAAAAGAAAAAAAGGATTGGGATGGATTTATGGCAAGAACAGAAAGTCATTTCCAGCGTTTTGATATTGCTAATTTGAAAATTTCGAAGGCAGTTTATGATGCCATCCTTACGCCAAAAAAAGATGGTGAAAAACTGATGTGTGAAATAACTAATGACCTGAAAGGAGTCGATATTTTCTATACTACGGATGATTCTTTCCCTGATAAATTTTCGCCAAAGTACTCGGCTCCAATTGAAGTTCCAACGGGTCCAGTTACTTTAAAAGTAGCAACGTATAGAAATGGACAACCTTTGGGCAGAATGCTAAGTATTTCGAGAGTAGATTTAGAGAGCAGAATTAAAAACCAGTAATTAAGTAACATCTTGATTTTCAAAAACTTATAATGAGCTTCCCGAAAGCAAAAAACTTTCGGGAAGTTAAAAATCGGACATAAAACTTAATTTTATAATACTTCTAAACATTTATCATACCTCCAAAGGCAAAATAATTGTTGCAACTACAAATCCATTCGTTTCTTCAATATTAAAATTTGCCCTTTCGCCAAAATTAATTTTCAACCTTCTTTTTAAGTTTTCAAGCCCTATACTTGTGTTGTTATAGGAAAAATCAGAACTGTAATTAAGTGAACCTGTATTAATCACTTTTAAACTCAAATTATTTCCCTCTTTTTCTGCAGATACTTTAATAATTCCGCCATTTTTGAGTTTTCCAATTCCATGTTTTACGCCATTTTCTGCTAAAATTTGTAGGCAAAAAGGCAGCACTTTATAATGCCTTAATGAAATTGGAATATCAATTTCAATTTTCATTCTATCTTCAAATCTAATCTTTTCGATGGATAAATAATTATCCAATATTTCAACTTCTTCACCTAAAAATATATTTTCCTTTAAATTAGTTTTTAAGGAAAGTCTCAGTAAATCAGATAGTTGTCCGATGGCTTCACGTGATTGTTTTGGTGCCGTTAACACCAAGGCTTTTATTCCATTTAGGGCATTGAAAAGAAAATGTGGATTCAATTGTTTACGTAAACGGTCGAGTTCAGAATCTTGTAATGAGTTTTCAAGTTCGATTTCCCGCTCTGTTGAAATTCTTGCGTACCTAAACAAATGATAGCCGAGAAACCACGGTAGCGAATCCCAAATACAGTCAATTAAATAAGCCCAACGCATCTCGAGTGTATATTCTTTGTCTTCCCAATATTTATAATGATAAATAAAATCGTGAGAATTTATTAAGAAAAATATGCCTCCTGTTACTATCACACCGAATAAAGGTGCAAAAATTAGATAAAAACGGTTTTGCTCGATGGGATTAATTCTGTTATAAATGAGCCGATATAAATAAGTTAAACCAACCATTGAACAATAATGGAAAAGGTAAAAAACAATAAGATTGAATGGACTTACTTCTGGTAATTTATAAGTGGGAAATGTAGAATAAATCAAATCAATTGCCCACCATGAAAGGTGCAATTTCCAGAACAGTTTTTCCTTATTTTGGTACATAGAATTGCGTAAAAAACGTAGATTTACTGGAAATTACTACCATTTAATTCGTTTAGCAACAAATGATAACTTTAAATTTTTTAAATACAATAATTTCGTTTCTAAAAGTATAATGAATATTATAAACGTAAAATTGGTTAAATACTTTACTCAAAAGGAAATTGAGTTTATCGTTTCAGAAAATATATATGAATGTCTTGTTAAATTTGTCAAATTGGTAATTGTGAATTGAAATCAATGTTTAGAAATAAAAAAATCATCCTCGGAGTTTCAGGAAGTATTGCAGCGTATAAAATTGCGTTTCTTACTCGGCTTTTAATTAAAGAAGAAGCAGAAGTACAAATTATTATGACTCAAGCGGCAAAGGAATTTATTACGCCTTTAACTTTGGCAACGCTCTCTAAAAAACCCGTACTTTCGGAATTTGTAAAAGACCAAACGGGAACTTGGAACAATCATGTGGATTTG
Organism: Arcicella sp.; assembly: GCA_025354645.1. Taxonomy (GTDB): domain Bacteria; phylum Bacteroidota; class Bacteroidia; order Cytophagales; family Spirosomataceae; genus Arcicella. Next base: position 13,462 of record JANXML010000018.1, read on the forward strand.
GGATTGTGGGCGGATATAATTCTGATTGCCCCCGCAACGGCTCATACGCTCGCAAAATGTGCCAATGGAATCTGTGATGATTTGCTGACTGCCGTGTATCTTTCAGCAAAATGTCCCGTAATGTTTGCTCCTGCCATGGATTTGGATATGTACGTTCATCCGAGTACAATTGAAAATCTCAGAAAGTTGCAATCTTTTAGTAATCAGATAGTTAAATCAAATTTTGGAGAATTAGCGAGTGGATTATTGGGTGAGGGAAGAATGGCTGAACCAGAAGAATTAATGGAAATACTGGCAAAACATTTTTCGGAAATTGAAATGCTGAAAGGCAAAAAAGTATTAATCACTGCTGGACCAACCCAAGAACCGATTGACCCAGTACGTTTTATTAGCAATCATTCAACTGGGAAAATGGGTTATGCCATTGCTGATAAATTTGCGAAAGCGGGTGCAGATGTTACGCTTGTCAGTGGACAAGTAGCTTTAAAATCTCCTGATTCAACGATTAATTTAGTGAAAGTTCGTTCTGCAAAGGAGATGTTTGAAGCATCGAAATTGTATTTTGAAGATGCAGATATTATTGTTTTATCCGCTGCGGTGGCAGATTATACGCCTTCGGTGGTTGCCGATAAGAAAATAAAGAAGAAGGAAGAAACGTTTAATATTGAACTAACCAAAACCGTTGACATTGCCAAAACTCTGGGAGCAACTAAACGTCCAGAACAGTTGATGGTTGGATTTGCTTTGGAAACCGATAATGAAGTAGAAAATGCTATTGGGAAGATAAAATCAAAGAATTTGGATATGATTGTCTTAAATTCCTTGCAAAATGCGGGGGCAGGTTTTGGACACGATACTAACAAAATCAGCATTATTAAAAGAGATGGCACAATGATTGATTTTGATTTAAAATCTAAACAAGATGTGGCAGTTGATATTGTGGCAGTAATCAGTGAACATTTGGCATTTATCAGTGAGCAGTAAACAGTTATCAGTTGGGCGGCGAACCGTAAACCGTCATTACAAGTGGCGTTTCTTCTGTTGGTAACACATTCATTATCAAATTTTACAAAACCATTTTTTTTATGAAACTATTTCATATTATTAAAAACAAGATAGTCATTCCATTCACTGATAACTGTTCACTGTTTACCGTTTACGGTTCACGGTTCGCCGCCAGACTGATAACTGTTTACTGTTTACTGATAAATGGAAACTGTACATTTGCCCAAGAATTGAATTGTAAAGTAACTATTTCAACCGACCAATTGCAGGTGAATGAACAACGTGGGGCAACCACCATTTACGCTGAAATTCAGAACGTTATTCAAGAATTTTTGAATAATCGCCGATGGACAAATGATAATTTTTCTACCGAAGAAAAGATTAATTGTTCGTTATCCATCATTATGACAAAGGCAACTGCGGGGGGTGATTATGAGGCAAATGCTAATTTCCAAGTCAGACGACCCATTTATGGGACTGGTTATGAAACGGTTTTATTGAATTACGTTGACAAAAGTTTTAATTTCAAATACGTTCAGGGAACTCCTTTGACGTATAATGACAATAATTTCAACGATAACCTTACGCAAATGTTAGCTTTTTATGCTTACGTTGCCTTGACATTTGACTATGATTCTTTTGGTAAAATGGGTGGAACAAACTACGCTCAAAAAGCATTAAATGTAGTTAATTTAGCCCAGTCGGCGGGCGGTGCTTGGACGGCTTCAAGTGATATTCGGAATCGTTATTGGGTTTCCGAGAATCTTTTAAATCAGCAATTGCAACCACTGAGAGAAGGTTTTTATACTTATCATCGTTTGGTAATGGATAATTATGCCACAAATCCTGCGGGCGGACGTAAGCAAATTACTGAATATTTGAACCAGATTAAACAAGTGAGTCAAACTCGTCCTGGGCAAGTTTGGTATCGTTTATTTTTTGAAGCAAAGTTCTTGGAATTAATCAGTATTTATGGTGATGCCCCCTTGGACGAACGCAAGAAAATTGTCCCACTCCTATCTTCATTAGACCCAAATAATTCAGAGGCATATCGGAAATTGGGGAAATAGGGATTAGGAAATAGGAAATAGGGATTAGGGATAATCGACTTTTAATCTCATAAGTTCCATAATTTTAAATCTGTTACTCAATTACCTAATCCCTAATTTGCCCAATTACCCAATCCCTAATCCACCTAATTCACCTAATCCCTAATTTACCCAATCCCTAATCCCTAAAAAATGCAAACCAACTATTATTTCCTCCGTCAATTATCAAAACTCCTTGAAACCGAGTTAGTTGGAATGGTGATGGCTGAGTGTTTTTCACAGGAAAAAGATGAGCTTTTAATTGGGTTTTGTACGGACGGGAAACAATGGCGACACAAGCGGGATTTTTACATCAAAGCCGCACTTCATCCCGATTTTGCCTGTCTGAATTTCCCCGAAGATTTCAAAAGGGCGGGTCGTAATTCAGTTGATTTATTCAAGGAACTCATTAATTTAAAGGTAATTAACGTTCGGCAGTTTTTGAATGAAAGAGCTTTTGGCATTTATTTTGAGAACGATTTTGTATTACTTTTCAAGATGTATGGTAATCGATCGAACGTGATTCTTTTGCATGAAAATAAAGTAATTGACCTGCTTCACAATAAATTAATTGCAGATAATAATATCGACATCGACACACTCGACCGTGAAATTGACCAAAGTAAAGAAGGCTTTTTAACTAATGGTTTGAAAGCAACTTTCCCAACTTTCGGTAAAGAAATTACGCAATATTTTCAGACCACCCAAAGCCCCACCTGGAAAGATATTGAGGCACTTCTTTATCAATTAAACAACCCCATTTTTTATCTAAAAACCCTTGATTTTCAGCCCGTTTTATCTCTGATTAAAGAAGGTGGCGAGATTCAAAAAACCTTTACTGACCCAATTGAAGCCAGTAATAATTTCTATTATGCCTTCACTCGAATTAATGTTTTTGATAAAGAAAAAGCCGTTTTAATCAAGGCATTATTGAAGCAGAAAACTCGTTGTCAGATTTATATTGATAAGAATTACCAACAACTTTCAAGCAACGAAACGGGTATTAAACACGATGAAATTGCGAATATTATTATGGCAAATCTTCATGCCATTCCAGAGCGAACAGAAGTAATTGAATTGTACGACTTTTATCGAGATAAACCCTTGAAAGTCAGATTAAAACCTGATTATTCACCCCAAAAAAATGCGGAGAATTATTACCGAAAATCCAAAAATGAAAAGATAGAAATTCAGAAATTAATGGAAAATATCGAGGCAAAAGAACAAGAATTAGCCGAGATTGACCAGCAAATTCAGACGATTGAGAACATTGAGACATTGAAAGAATTTAGAAAATTTCAGAAGGCTAATCAATTAGAAACTTCTCAGAAAAATGTGGAGACGGTGCAGGATTTATTCAAGTATTTCAAGTTTGAAGGTTACGAAATTTTAGTCGGTAGAAATGCTAAAAATAATGACCTCCTCACCCAACGGTATGCCCGCAAGGATGATATGTGGCTCCACGCCCGTGATGTGGCAGGTTCGCACGTAGTGATTCGGAAACAGGCGGGTAAAAATTTTCCAGTAAACGTTATCGAACGTGCCGCTGGATTGGCTGCTTATTTTTCTAAACGCAAAAGCGATACGCTTTGTCCTGTGATTGTTACGCCTAAAAAATTCGTCAGAAAAACCCGTGATTTGGGCGATGGACAAGTTATTGTGGAAAAAGAGGAAGTGATTATGATTGAGCCAATGCTGTGAAGCCTTGATGGAACGCAGATGGATGCTTCGCAACGCAAATTTAAAAAGATTTTTTATCTGAATATAAAACACTAATTATTCTTAAAATACCAAAAGCCCCTACAAATTAGGGGCTTTTTTATTTATCTCCCCTCCACTTTTTACGTAAAAACTACCAATTATCCTCCCAAAACCACCACATTCAAATTGGTGATTTCTGGCATACTATTTTTCTTCAACTTTGACCGTTAATCAAAAAATTTGACATTTCATACCCCCTAATATTCGGGATATGAACGTACTTTTTTTTCAATCAACTTTGCCCTAACGTTTTATCTAAAACCCTAATAATCAAATGAATAATTATGACATCACTCATACCTGCGAAATCTTGCGGGGATGGCTTCACTTCAAAAGGAGTAGAAAATCAATTAATTTATCGGAGATTATCATGCTCCGTGCGGATGTGAATTATACTACTTTCTACTTAAAAAGTGGAAAACAATTTCTGTCTGCCCGTTCCATCAAACTATTTGAAATTGTATTAGAAGGACACGGCTTTGTCCGAACACATCGTGCATACATAGTGAACCGTGAACATTTATTGAAATGTGACGAATTAACAGAAAGTATTTTTTTAAGTAATAATCTCACTGCCTTAATTTCCAGACGGAGAAAGGGGAATTTAACTTTTCAATCTTAATTTTAGAAAACATGAAAAAAAATTTACTTTTTATTACTGAGAAATTGAGCAAAATGTTTTGGTTGCTTTCAGCAATTATTTTTATTTCATTTGGGGTGAAGGCTGGGAAGTTGGGTGTTGTTCCCACAGTAACATATACTACGGAAAACGTTGCGGCTGGAAATGTGTTGCAGGGGACTTATCCAGGTACCATACTTTACATACTTAAAATTCAAGCAAGTACCGATGCCGCAAATGTCAGTTGGATAAATTTTACACCAACTGGTAGCTTTACAAGTACAGATATTTCTCAATATAGTCTTTATTGGAATACTACTAATTCATTTACTGGTGCTACTTTAACACAATCAGTAGGTTCAGGAACTGGAAGCGGTGTTTCAAAAACTATTAATGCCGGTTCTACTAACATTCCAGCGGGGCAATCAAGATATTTTTTTATAGTTGCCGCAATCAGTTCAACAGCGGTAGATGGACATACTATAAAAGTGAATGGCTCGGCAAATCCTGCTACTGCGGATATTTATCCAGCACCAATAATTGTAAATAGTCAAACTGATATTGCGGGTATTCAAACGATTACAGCACCTAAACCAACCGTGAGTACAGAATCATTAGCCGCATCTAATGTTTTACAAGGAACTAACAATACCCAAATTTATATTGTAAAAATTATCGCAACATCTGGACCATTAGTTTTTAGTTCATTAAAAATAAAAACGTTGGGTACATATACTCCTTCTGACGTAGGTTATTTTCAAATCTACAAAGGCTTAACCAATTCATTTGCCTCTGCTACCTATTTGGGTTATCATGGTTTGTCAATAACAGGCAGTGGGCAAATAATTACATTGGGTGGCTACACTGAAACTATTCCTATGGGCGAGGCAAGGTATTATTTTATAACTGCAAATATAAGTTCAACAGCAACGGACGGTCATACCATAAAAGTTGATGGTTCGGCAAATCCAACTGAGGTTGTTGGATATACCACTACACCAATAATTATAAATAACCAAACTGATATTGCGGGAGTTCAAACCATAACAGCACCAAAACCTACGGTCAGTACAGAAACATCACCTGCATCTAATGTATTGCAAGGTTCAAATAATAATCCTATTTATATTGTAAAAATTGAAGCAACATCTGAACCTCTTACTTTTAGTTCATTAAAAATAAAAACATTGGGTACATATACTGCATCTGATGTTAGTTATTTTCAAATCTATAAAGGCTCAACTAATTCATTTGCCTCAGCTACTTATTTGGGCTATCATGGTTATTCAATAACGGGGAATGGGCAAATAATTACATTAGGAGGTTATTCAGAAACTATTCCTATGGGCGAAGCAAGGTATTACTTTATTACAGCAAATATTAGTGCAACAGGTATAGATGGGCATACTATAAAAGTTGATGGCTCTGCAAACCCTCTCGAAATAGCTGGAAATACTACTCCTGTTATTGTGAATAATCAAACTGATATTGCGGGAGCTAAAACTATTGTAGCACCGAGAGTAACTTATACAACTGAAACTGTACCTGCATTATCAGTACTCCAAGGTGAGCAAAAAGTTTTGGTTTATACCTTAAAAATAGCCTCAACAACGCATCAAGTCAATCCAAGTGCTATCACTTTTAATATTACAGGGAATTATACAAATAATGATGTCCAATATTTTCAAGTATGGACAAATACTACTAACACATTAACGGGTGCAACAAATACAGGAACAAATACTTCAAATTCAACAGGCTCTGGGGAATCTTTTTATCAAGGGGCTGCCACAACTATTCCAGTTGGAGAATCAAGATATATATTTTTGACAGCATCTCTTAAACCCACGGCTATTGAAGGACATACAATTAAAGTAAACGGTTCTTCAAATCCTGTTAATGTCGTTTTCAATTCAACCAATCCTATAGTTACCAATAATCAAACTGATGTGACTGGAATTCAAACTATTGTGGCACCGAGAGTAACATATACAACTGAGTCAGTACCTCCACTAAATGTATTACAGAATGACCCAAAAGTATTGATTTACACCTTAAAAATAGCCTCTACGACTCACCCAGTAGGCGTTGGGCTTATTTCTTATAACATCACTGGCACTTATACGAATAATGATGTTCAATACTTTCAAGTATGGACAAATACTACTAACACATTAACGGGTGCAACAAATACAGGTACTAATACTTCAAATTCGACTGGTACGGGAGAAGTATTTATCCAAGGAGCTGCGGCAACAATTCCTTTTGGGGAGTCAAGGTATTTTTTTTTAACTGCACTTTTGAAACCTACCTCAATTGTTGGTCATACAATTAAAGTAAATGGTTCAGTAAATCCAATAATAGTTACCTATAATTATGTAACACCAATCATCACCAACAACCAATCCGACATCGCAGGCAAACAAACCATCGGCACGCCATTATTCACTTACACAACTGAATCTTCAACTGCCAAAATCATTGCCAAAGGCACTGCAAACCATCCTTTTTATACTTTAAAAGTAGTAGGTGGCTCAGTGGGTGGCACAATCACCAATTTGTCAGTTCAAACGGCGGGTACTTATAATGGGAGTGATATTGGGAGTTTTTCATTATACAGAAACAGTACGCCAAGCATCACAGGGGCAACTTTGCTGGCAACGGACAATACTTCAACGGGTAATGGCGAAACGCTAACTTTCCCAACGGGTTACGTGGAAATTGATGCGGGTACAACCACTTATCTCATCGTGAGGGCAAACGTAAATTCGGGTGCTACTTCGGGTAATACTTTTTTTATTAACGGTGGAGCAAATCCTATCACCACCACCAATAGTGGTTTGGTTGCCACCATTACCAACAGTCAAACCAACGTAGCGGGTATTCAAACCATTGGTGTTCCGCCTACTTTTACTTCCGTCATTTCAAATATTGCGGCAAATACTACGGTAAACTTATGTACGGCAGTGGTTAATTATACACCCACCACCGCAGGTTCGCCCACGCCAACACTTTCCTATATTTTCACGGGAGCAACCACGGGAAGTGGCAGTGGTTCGGGAAGTGGTGCAGTTTTTAATAAGGGCGTAACGAATGTAGTAATCTCAGCAACGAATGCCTGTTTACCCGATGCTACACAAAGTTTTACGGTTACAATTTCTGATGCACAATTACCCACCATCACCGCCCCTGCCAATGTAACTGCCACCACCAATACGGCTTGTACGGCAACTGGGGTGGTTTTAGGAACGCCCACAACGGCGGATAATTGTTCGGTGGCATCGGTTACTAATAATGCTCCAACGGCATTCCCTTTGGGAGTTACCACAGTAATCTGGACTGTTACGGATGGTTCGGGAAATATTAAAACGGCTAATCAAACGGTAACGGTTACGGATAATATTTTACCCACCATCACCGCCCCTGCCAATGTAACTGCCACCACCAATACGGCTTGTACGGCAACTGGGGTGGTTTTAGGAACGCCCACAACGGCGGATAATTGTTCGGTGGCATCGGTTACTAATAATGCTCCAACAACATTCCCTTTGGGAGTTACCACAGTAATTTGGACGGTTACGGATGGTTCGGGAAATATTAAAACCGCTAATCAAACGGTAACAGTTACGGATAATATTTTACCCACCATAACGGCTCCTGCCAACGTTACTGCTACAACCAATACGGCTTGCACAGCAACGGGTGTAGCTTTGGGTCTTCCAACAACGGCTGATAATTGTTCGGTGGCTTCAACCACCAATAATGCACCAACGGCTTTCCCAATCGGTGTTACAACGGTGGTTTGGACGGTAACGGATGGGGCGGGAAATATTAAAACCGCTAATCAAACCGTGACCGTTACGGATAATGTTTTACCAACCATCACGCCTCCTGCCAATGTCACAGCAAACACCAATACAGCTTGTACGGCAACTGGGGTGGTTTTGGGAACTCCCACAACGGCGGATAATTGCTCCGTTGCATCCACTACAAACAATGCTCCAACGGCTTTTCCATTGGGTGCAACGACGGTGATTTGGACGGTTACGGATGGTGCTGGAAATACGAAAACGGCAACGCAAACGGTAACAATTACGGATAATGTTTTACCCACGATTACGGCACCTGCCAATGTGATAGCCACGGGTTGTACCTCTGCAACGGGCGTAGTTTTGGGTACGCCCACCACAGCGGATAATTGCTCGGTTGCTTCCACTACCAATAATGCACCGACCACTTTTCCAGCGGGTGCAACAACGGTAACTTGGACGGTTACGGATGGGTCTGGAAATATAAAAACGGCAACACAAACGGTCACGGTGGTTGATAATATTTTACCAACCATAACGGCTCCTGCCAACGTTACTGCTACGACAAATACGGCTTGCACGGCAACAGGAGTAGTTTTGGGAACTCCGACTACGGCAGATAATTGTTCGGTGGCATCGGTTACTAATAATGCTCCAACGGCTTTTCCATTAGGTGCAACAACGGTGGTTTGGACGGTAACGGATGGGGCGGGAAATATTAAAATCGCTAATCAAACCGTGACCGTTACGGATAATATTTTACCAACCATCTCGGCTCCTGCAAACGTAAATGCCACGACAAATACGGCTTGTACGGCAACTGGTGTGGCTTTGGGAACGCCTACAACGGCTGATAATTGTTCGGTTGCATCCACTACAAACAACGCCCCAACGGCTTTTCCATTGGGTGCAACAACGGTGATTTGGACGGTTACGGATGGCTCGGGAAATACAAAAACCGCAACGCAAACGGTAACAATTACGGATAATGTTTTACCAACCATTACGGCACCTGCCAATGTGAATGCCACAACAAATACGGCTTGTACGACAACAGGCGTGGTTTTAGGCTCACCCATCACAGCGGATAATTGTTCCGTTGCTTCAACCACCAATAATGCTCCGACCGTTTTTCCCTTGGGAATAACTACGGTAATTTGGACGGTTACTGACGGTGCGGGAAACATTAAAACCGCTAATCAGACCGTAACAATTACGGATAATACTTTACCAACCATAACGGCTCCTGCGAATGTGACAGCCATCATCAATAGTGGTTGTACGGCAACGGGTGTAGTTTTAGGAACTCCGACAACTTCGGATAATTGCTCGGTAGCTTCAACTACCAATAATGCACCAACAGCATTTCCAATTGGTGTTACAACGGTGGTTTGGACGGTAACGGATGGGGCGGGAAATATTAAAACCGCTAATCAAACCGTGACCGTTACGGATAATGTTTTACCAACCATTACTGCCCCTACCAATGTCACAGCCACAACAAATACGGGTTGTACGGCTACTGGTGTAGTTTTGGGTACGCCTATAACGGCTGATAATTGTTCCGTTGCATCCACTACTAACGACGCTCCGACAGCTTTCCCATTGGGTGCAACAACAGTAATTTGGACGGTTACGGATGGTTCTGGAAATACAAAAACCGCTACGCAAACGGTCACGATTACGGATAATATTTTACCAACCATAACGGCTCCTGCCAATGTAAATGCCATAACAAACACTTCTTGTACAGCTTCTGGGGTGGTTTTAGGTTCACCAATCACGGCAGATAATTGTTCAGTAGCTTCAACCACTAATAATGCTCCAACTACTTTTCCAATTGGTTCAACAACAGTAATTTGGACGGTTACGGATGGGGCTGGAAATACAAAAACTGCCAATCAAACGGTTACGGTTACTTCGAGTGGAGGCAGTAGTAGTATTGTTATTTCAACTCAATCGGGTGATTGGAACACGCCATCAACTTGGCAATGTGGGGATTTACCAACGGCTACGAAAGTGGTTCAAGTTCAATCAGGACACATTGTTAATATTAGTAGCGATGTTCATGCGAAAGATGTCAAATTCTTAGGCACTGGAAAACTCAACTATACGGGAACGGCAGGAAAGTTATTTTTAAATCAATAAAACCCAAAAAGAGGAGGTAATTAATCACCTCCTCTTTCTACAATTTTTCAAACCCAATCTGCTCACTCAACAACCTCTGCTCCTCTTTCATTGGCAATTGAAAATCAATATTCCAACCCATCGAACTTGCCATTTGGCTCAACATAACCACAGCCTGTTTTTTCGCAATTTTGGGTAATTCACTGGCAATAGCTTTGGTTTGCATCGTCTGTTTTGCATCCGCTAATAAAGCAGTATATTCTTCATTTTTAAACATATTGAAAAGTCCTTGGTCAATGTCATAGAATTTGTAATCTGAATCCGTACTCAAAATTTCGGGTTCTGGAAACTCTTCTATAATCATAGTTCGATTGCCTTCTTGCCAACGAATTTTCACTTTCGCAAAATCAAATCCTACTAAAACCTTTGCTTTTGCCACGATTAAAGCCTTTTTATTCATGGTGGTTAAACCAAATAAAACCTCTTTTTCAGAACTGTGATCGTATATTTCAGAAAAGTGTCCTTCTGCCAAAACAACTTTAAAAACCTTTTCGATTCTTTCTAATAAAACAGTAGATTCGTTTTTGATGAGTGTCGCCTGCTTAAAAGTAAATTTATTATACACTGAAAAAATACCGAAACCAGCGGCTATTCCAATTAGACAAAACAAAATATTTAGGATTGATAACATAATTTTAAATTTTAAGAGCCTGATTATTAACTATTTAACATTATCTATGGCAAAATTTTTAAAAACATCTAATAAATTCTGAATAGTAAATTTTAAACCAAATAAAGTTTCAACAATTACCCCGTTTTCAGAACCTTGAAATATACATTTTATTAGAAAAAATAGTAAATAAATGGTAATTTTGAAGTCGAAATTAATCAATTATTTCATACTGTTATTCCAAATAACCAATTAAAACACAACAACCCATGCAACAACACGGATTACAAACTTTTGATTATTTAGTTTTTCTGTTCTATTTCATTCTGGTATCAAGTTATGGCTACTGGATTTATAACAAGAAAAAAGCAAAAGAAACTAACACAAAAGACTTCTTTTTGGCGGAGGGTTCACTTACGTGGTGGGCAATTGGTGCATCTCTAATCGCCTCAAATATCTCTGCCGAACAAATGATTGGGATGTCTGGAAACGGTTTTTCGATGGGGCTTGGCATTTCTACTTACGAATGGATGGCAGCGGCTACATTATTAGTGGTTGCAGTATTTTTCATGCCTATTTATTTAAAAAATAAAATATCAACCATGCCTCAGTTTTTGAGTCAGCGTTATAATAAAACGGTGAGCTTAATCATGGCAATTTTCTGGTTGATTCTTTATATTACGGTAAATTTAACAGCAATTCTTTATTTAGGAGCATTGGCAGTATCAGAAATATCGGGAATATCATTTTATACTTGTATGGTATTATTAGCCGTTTTTGCCGTAATAATCACCATCGGAGGAATGAAAGTAATTGGCTTCACAGACGTTATTCAAGTGTTTTTCTTGGTAATTGGCGGTTTAGCGGCTACCTATTTAGCTTTAACTTTGGTATCTGGAACGGATGGATTGAGCGGCTTGGTTGATGGTTTTAAAATGATGACTGCAAATCACGATGATCATTTTCACATGATTTATAAAGATAATCCAGACCCTCACGCTCATTCAAATTATATGTCGTTGCCAGGTCTAACCGTACTTTTTGGCGGTATGTGGATTGTGAATTTAAACTATTGGGGTTGCAATCAATACATCACGCAACGGGCTTTGGGTGCGGATTTAAACACTGCCCGAAAAGGTTTATTATTTGCTGCATTTTTGAAATTATTAATGCCAGTAATCGTAACGTTGCCAGGAATTGCCGCTTACGCTTTATATCAAAAAGGCGGTTTTCAACAAGAAATGTTGGATGCAACGGGTCAGTTTAATCAAGACAGAGCTTATCCAGTATTATTAAATTTATTACCCGCAGGTTTGAAAGGGCTTTCGTTTGCAGCTTTAACGGCGGCAGTTGTGGCTTCATTAGCGGGTAAGGCAAACAGTATTTCAACCATTTTCACCCTTGATGTTTTCAAACCTTATTTCGCCAAAGATATGTCGGAAAAGCAATTGGTTTGGGTTGGAAGAATTGTGATTATCGTAGCCATGATTTTGGCAATCGTGGTTTCTCCATTCATGGGAATTGATAAAAAAGGTGGTTTCCAATTCATTCAAGAAATGACGGGATTACTTTCACCTGGTATTTTTGCCGCTTTCATTATGGGATTTTTCTGGAAAAGAACAAACTCGGCGGGTGCATTTTTTGCAATTGTAGGTGGTTTTCTGATTGCCTTAGCGATGCACAACAACTGGCTCCCAGGCACAGATTGGACTCAAATGCCTTTCCTCGACCGTATGGGATGGGTTTTTGTGATATGTATTTCCGTAATGTTTATCTTAGGATTTGTATTACCTGATGAGAAAAAAGGATTAGAAATTGATGCTTCAATGTTTAAAACTACGCAAGGTTTTGCTATTGGTGCTGGGATTGTGATTCTTACCTTGATTGGTTTATATACTTATTTCTGGTAAAATTTTTGAACCGCAAGGACGGAAAGACGCAAATATTTTTTAAATATTTTAACGCTGGTTGGGTTTTGAATCCAGCCAGCGTTTTTTGTATGAAAACAGCTAATACCAGTTTTTTACAATTTTAAAATTCTTTACCTTTGCATTTGAAAATCATCAACAACTTATGAAAATAATTTACTGTTTTATCTTGCTTTTGTACTCCTTTAAAACCTTCGCTCAAGATATATTTTTACCTGATTCTATTAAAAAAAATATTGAAGCAACGCCTATAAATATCCGCTTAAAAATAGACGGAAAATTGGATGAATCCATTTGGAACCAAGCCAAAGAAATTACTGATTTTGTGCAGATTGAACCCAATCAAAAAGAACCAGCTAATCAAAAAACAGTTTTTAAATTAATGTATAATGCTGATTATCTGTACGTTGGAGCAATTATGTATGAACCCAAAGGTAAAAGAGCCTTGCGTGTTCCCAACCTCCAACGTGATTTTGATTATAACGGAAGTGACCAAATCGGTATTTCAATTGATGGTTTTAACGATGAGCGAAATGCGATGGTTTTTATGGCAAATCCCTACGGTTCGCAACGTGATTTATTAACTTTTGATGATCAAGTTTTTGATACCGATTGGGATGGATTGTGGCGTGTTCGTACCTCCCGAACCGACACCGCTTGGGTTGCCGAATTTGCAATTCCTTGGAAAACGCTTCGTTATCAACAAAATAAAGAAGCTCAAACTTGGAGTATAAATTTTTTCAGACTTCGGAGAATGACCAATGAACAAACCGCTTGGTCGGCGGTTCCAAGAGCATTTTCTCCTTCAAGGATGCAATATGCAGGGAAATTAACAAATATTCAGGCTCCTCCACCATCACCCAATGTGCGTGTACAACCTTATATTTTAATGTCAGACAGTCGCTTCAATGGTTCAGAATTATACAACAAAAAAGACGGTTCATCGGTGAAAATTGGCGGAGAAATTAAGTGGGCAGTAACCCCAAATACAGTTGTTGATTTGACTTACAACACAGATTTTGCTCAAGCCGATGCGGATAGGCAAGTAAACAATTTGACTCGTTTATCGGTATTTTTTCCAGAACGCCGACAGTTTTTCCTTGAAAATGCTTCCCTTTTTGCCACTGGATTATCACCAATTGATGATTTTTATGGAGGACAACAAATAGTGCAACCATTTTTCAGCAGAACCATCGGTTTAAGTTCAGACGGGCGACCTATTCCAATTGAGGCAGGTTTTAGGGTCGTAAATCGTTCCTTAAAAAGTAATTCTGGATTATTATATGTTCGTCAACGAGAAGCTGATAATAGTTTAGCGACTAATTTTTTCGTGGGAAGATATTCACAAAATATTGGTAAACAAAATAGAATTGGAGGGATAGCCACTTGGAAAAATGATGCTTTGAACGAGAATATAACGGGTTCAGTTGATGGCTTTTTTAGGGTTAACGAAAGTACCACTATAAACACGATGGCGATGGTTTCGGAAGGAACAGGGCAAAAAACAGGGTATTCTGGTTACTATCAATTTTATCACAAAGGTATAAAATGGCAATATTGGTTAAACCAAAGCATTGTAAATCAGGACTTTAATCCAGAAATGGGCTTTGTGGCTCGCCCAAATGTTATAGAAAATACAACGGGTTTTTATTGGTTGAATCGTGGCAAGTGGTTGCCTAAATTCATCCGTGCCTTTGAACCTGGAGCATTTTATTTGAATTACTATTCTGCCTCAACTGGCAAATTGGTTGAAGAACAATGGAACACAAATCCAATCTGGTTTACCTTACAGAATGGCGGAGCTTTTGGTGTTTTCACCAACACATTTTATCAACTACTTGATTATACCGACGGAACTGAACCCCTATCTTTTTTCAATGTGAATATTCCAGAAGGAAAATATAACTACAACCGATTTAGTGTTATTGCTTCAACGGACCCATCGAAAAAGGTTTCATTTTTTGTGAATGCTGAAACTGGAAAATATTATAACGGAGATTTAACGACGATTTCAGGAAATTTCACGATTGCACCAGTACCTCACATATCAATTCAAGGGCGTTTTGCAAACAATAATTACCAGAATTTGGGAGTAAAAAATGAATCGGGCAATAATCAGCTTTATACCCTTTCAGGACGTTTTGCATTGAACCCAAGAGTGCAATTAATTGGGTTTTATCAACACAGTTCAATTAGTAATTTTGATGTTTGGAATATTCGTTTTTCGTGGGAATACAAACCACTTTCGTTTATTTATTTAGTATTTAATCAACGTGGATATGACGATTTTAGAACACAATTATCAAACGATGGGTTAAGAAGACGAGTAATGCCTGAACAATTATCAAGGCAAAACGAACAGCAAATCATAACGAAGATTTCTTATTTGAAACAATTTTGATAATCACTCTTCCATTTTTTTAATAATTTCTAAAAATTCTTTGAGAGTCAATACTTTAACTTTTGGAAAAGGAATATCTTTTAAAACTTTGAAATGACCATCCACAATTACAACGTAATCAGATATGGAAGATATAGCAGTATCTACAAACTTATTATCGTCATGGTCTGAAATAATAAGCTCCCAACGATAGAAAATTTCGGTATGGATTGAATTACGTTGTTTTAAAATAAGTTCTAATAAATTTTCCGAAATTTCAGCGGTCATTTTTTCCGCAAATATTTCTGAATATTCATTAAGAATTTCAGTTGAAATAACTAATTCAAATTTTGTATTACGAAAAGAATCAAAAATTGGGCGAAAGGGTGATAATTTAGGAATGATTGCCAAGAAGCAATTTGTATCAATAACAACTCTCATTATTTGTGTAGATAAGGGGTTCTAAGATGTTCGCCTAACCACTCATCTACTTTTGAAGCTCCCCAATTATTTTGATCAAAAAGTTCATCTACTTTTACATCAATTTTCTGAGCAAAATAATCAGCTAAAAGTTGTTGTATTTCCAAAACCTGGCTTTCTGGAAGAGGTCTTGAAAAGGTTTTTAATATTTCAAGTTGAAGATTGCTTAACATGATTTTTTTTACAAACATAATAAAAAATGAACTCTTAAACGAACTTGAAAAATATGGATTTTAATAAAATCTCTATCCGTCCAATCATAACTTTTGAAAAAGAGGCTGAAAGTGAATTTGAAAAATTTCAGAATGAGGTATTACGTCCTGTTTTGAAATTACAAAATGATTTACTCTTTGAAATCTTCAAAATCTACGCAGATAAGCGTAAAGGCTCTTTTTATAAAATTTCCGAAAAAGAGCAAATGATTTACATCGACCAATGCGTTCGGAAAGACATGAAGTTTAAGCATTATCTCGAAGGTATCGTTACAGGAATGTTTACACTTGAAGAATACGCCAGATTTATGGAAAATGAAGAAGAATTGACCAAAAGAATAATTAATTTATTAGTACAAAGATTACAAAATCAGTTTAGAACTGAAAGTAAATAAATTGTGCTGGTTCGTCATACATTCCTAAGAATAAAATTGCCAAAATTATTCCGTAATAAAGTACCCACCGAACCATTAATGGGCTTTGATTTAGCGTATTCCTTAAGCTTCTTCCACGCTGTTTAAGATGCACTATTTCCATCACAAGTATTGCAAAAGCTACCATTGCAAAATTGGTAATTCCTTTTCCTAAAAATACATTTTTTTCGATAAATTCCTTATTATTAAGCTGTTGCAGTTGCTCGCCAATTCCCGAGAACAGATTTCCTGCAATATAAAAAGCCTCTTGAATTTTGGAAGCACGGAAGAAAATCCAAGCGAAAGCAACCAAACAAAAAACTGTAAAAATCTGAACTATTTTGTAGAGAAAAGGCAGTCTATTTATACCGAATAAGCCCCTTAATTTGTTCCTAAAATTCACCGTTAGGTTTGCAAAAATAAGGTAAAATCCGTGAATTGCTCCCCATATTACAAACGTCCAACTTGCTCCGTGCCATATTCCTGATACCAAAAAGACGATAAAAAGATTGTATTCTCTACGCCATTTTGAAACCCGATTTCCGCCTAATGAAAAATACAAATAATCTCTGAACCAAGAAGATAATGAAATATGCCAGCGTCGCCAAAATTCTGAAATTGTTTTTGAAAAATAGGGACGGTCGAAGTTTTTCATTAATCTGAAACCCATCACTTGTGCTGAACCAAGTGCAATATCTGAATACCCTGAAAAATCACAAAAAATTTGAATTGAAAAAAAAATAGTGGCTACAATTAATGGAATTCCATGATAGTTGTAAGGATATTTATAGACCATTTCAACCATCACAGAAAGACGGTCTGCAATGACAACTTTCTTAAACATTCCCCAAACCATGAGTTTTAATCCGTCCGTAACTCGCTGATAATCAAAGTCATGCTTCTCATAAAATTGATGAATCACATTTTGCGGACGCTCAATCGGACCTGCCACTAATTGCGGGTAAAACATTACGTATAAGGCATAAATTCCGAAATGATGCTCGGCTTTTTGGTTGCCACGATAGACTTCAATCGTGTATGACATTGCCTGAAAAGTATGAAAAGATAGCCCGATTGGTAGTAAAATATCTAAGAATGGAATAGGGTTTTTGAGATCAAATCCTTCTAAAAGCCACGTAAAATTCAGATTCAAAAAATTATAATATTTAAAAATTGCCAGCACCCCAATATTAGCAATGAGACTCAATGTAAGATAAAATTTACGCTTTTCCCCCTCAGATTGTTCAATATAAATTCCTGCGAAATAGTCAATTACGATTGTAAAACCTAAAATTAGGATATAAATAGGCTTGAAGACCATGTAGAAATAGCAACTTGCAATCAGCAACAAAGCCCAACGAAAACGATAAGGCAATATGAAATACAAAATCGTAACGATGGGAAAGAAAATAAGGAATTCTATAGAGTTAAAAAGCATGGTTTTTAATGAATCAATTAATTTCTGTGTAAGTTCAATGCTGCAATTTCCAAAAAGGTGAAAATGGGTATCATAAAAGTAATTATCTGAATATATTCCATCTTAATTATTTTTATGTACCAGTCCTGATTAAAATTTTTCAATTGATAGTAGAAGTATCAATTGGTTTTCATTAGATGAATTATGCTTGTTGCAAACGGCAATTTATTAACTGTAAACTCCACTCATATCCCTTCCTGTTCCAATAATTGAATCAATCTTGATGAAAATATTCTACGTCCTTGGGAATTCAAATGAAAGGGATTATCATAAAAATAGCTATCGTCCATTACAGAATTCTCTGGATTTCCTAATATCGAAAATTTCAAATTATTTCGATATTGTTGTTCAATTTTCTTGATTACAGGCATATTTTTTTCAAAACCACTTTCCACGTAACTCGGAAATGTAAAAAAAACAATTACACCTTTTTGTTTTGCAAAAATTTCAAAGTCATTCAAATCTTTAATTTGTCCGCTAAATTCCACATCCTTTGAAATTTCTGGAACATCAAATTTAGGGTTTGGATTATTCAAATGACCCAATAAATCGCCATTTTTAGCAAAGCATTTTCTAAAAAAAACGGACGTTGTATCCTCAATACTAATTGGTCTTGTACGGGTTCCAGACCAAATCTCACCCATTAATAATTTAAAATCAGTCAATCTATGCACGGTATATGCCCCAACTTCTTCAAAAAAAGACGTGAAATGCACCCAATTTTTGGCGGGTGGATAAAAGTCGGCAGCCATCAATTTTTCTTCATTAGAACCTTTAGATTTAATAACATATTCCAACGTAATTAATACAATATCGCCTTTTCTAACACTTGCTTTCAACTGGTCCATCATAAATCGGCTTCCCAATTTGAAGTGAAGTGAGGCATTTACGACGGGTATTTCCAATTCGTTCGACAAGAAATCACTATCAACTCCAAATGACATACTCGACCCACTCATCAAAATCAATCGGGGCGAAGATACAGAATCCAATAAGTGCATTTTGTCAGAAATAGTTGCCATATACGTATTTCTGGCACTTGGGTTAAAAGCTAAATCTAACCTTCTTATTCCTTCAATTAGAATTAAAGGCACCAAAGCAATGAGTATGATTCGTGTAAAAAATTTTATAAGTTTCAAGTGATTATTGTGTTGTGATTATGGGTTATATTTTGTGGGAAATCATTTATAATTCATACAGCAAATATTTCTTCCGAATCGTTTTATATTTATCCAAATCAACCTTCCAAGAAGCCCGAATCTGCGTTTCATTCATTCCAGCGATGATTTGCTTTCTAATCGTATCGCTTCCAGCCAATTTATCAAAAAACGAAGGACTACTAAAAAACTTGGCTTTGTTGTCTGACTTCTGATAATAATCAATCACATATTTCAAGGTAAATGCTTGATTTCGAGCATCAATTTTTGATAAATCTTCGCCATAACACAACTTTCCTTTTTGTGGTGGATTCTTCGCCCCAGGTTTATCTTCGGGCGTAAAAGTAAAACTTCCATTCTTGGGATTTGGCGAACCAATTACCTGAAATTGCTTATCTGTTCCACGTCCAACGCTTATATCAGTTCCTTCAAAAAAGCAAATGGAAGGATATAAAAGCATGGATTGCAGATTGGGCAAATTGGGCGAAGTAGCAATTGGCGGATTATAAGGCGTTGAATGTTTATAACCTAAACACTTGATAATCTGAACATTACATTTTTTATTTCCAGATAACCAACCTTCCCCATTAATCATTTGAGCCAATTCGCCAACCGTGCAACCATGAACCACTGGCACGGGATTTAAACCCACGAATGAAGCAAATTTCTTATCCAAAACTTGTCCATCCACATAATGACCATTCGGATTTGGTCGATCCAAAATCAACAATTTTTTCGATTGTTCCGCACACGCTTCCATGACATAGTGCATCGTGGATGTATAGGTGTAAAACCTTGCACCAACGTCTTGAATATCAAAAATCACCACATCAATCCCTTGTAATTGAGCTGCAGAAGGCTTTTTGTTACTTCCGTATAAAGAAACAATCGGCAAACCAGTTTTTTTGTCCACACCATTTGCCACGTGTTCGCCCGCATCAGCCGTTCCTCTAAAACCATGTTCGGGAGCAAAAATAGTCTTTATTTTTATGCCTAACGAAAGCAAAGAATCCGCCAAATGCGTTTTCCCAATCGTTGAAGTATGATTCACAACTAAAGCAATTGTCTTTCCTTTTAAATCAGAAACATATAGATTGGTCTGTTCAGCACCTATTTTTAGAGATTTTTGGGCATCGGCTTGGGTCGAAACACAGGCAAATGTTATAAATACTAATGTGAAATTTATGACTAATTTAAACATTGGCTCTTAGTTGATTGATTTTCTCTTCGGATAATCCTGTTAATAAAATTATTATACTATTCGATAAATTTTCAATGATAGCTTTTTTGGCAATTTCAATATTACGAGATATCATTCCTTCTTCTCTTCCTTGTTGTCTTCCTTCTTCTCTTCCTTTTTGCTCTCCTTTTTTTTCTCCGTCCAAAAACGCTGTGTTAGTTACATTAGTTAAGTCTCTGTAATACTTTAAACTACTTTCATATTCGGCAAACTCTTGCTTTGAGAACTTCGCAATTTCAGCGGCTTTAAAAAGTTTTTTAAATATTTTTTCTTGAAATCTATCAGGAATATTATCTAAGCGATGAAGATTCTTAAAGACGTATAGCCATTTATCGAAATGCGTTACAAGATCATATTCTTCTTTTTTAAAATTAGGCATTTCCAAATAAATGTAGGTCAATTTATCGTAAAACACTTCACAATTTTGGTTTTTCAATTGAACCACGTGAAGTACCTGTTGTTCTTCTCTATCTTCTTCAAAAACAAAATCTAAAATTCCAACGGTATAAACTGCCGATAGTTGAAAATCCCATTCGCCTCTCAATGCCTGTTCTTGTATTGGAAAGGTGGAATAATAAATGCTTCTTTCTTTAAAAAAATTCTGTTTGGCTTTCTGAATTTCTACAATAAATTTATCGCCTTTTTCGCTTGTACAGTACAAATCGAAAATTGCTTTTCTATCAAGGCTTGTACTACCTAAAAATTCGTTTTTGGTGTAAGTTAATTCTTTTATTTTATGCTTTTCTGGAAGGATTTGATTCAAAAAATCTATCATCAAATCCTTATTTGGCTCAGTACCAAACAGTTTTTTGAAGCCAAAATCTGTGAAAGGGTTGATATATTTATCTTTAAGCATATTTTTGATTTTTACATTAAAATCAACGTCATTTGTACGATAAAACAAATTTACAAAATACCGCATGAATTTTCCCTATTTCATTTCTCAACGCATCCAAAATACTAAAACTTCCTCATTTTCTGGCACAGTTACAAAAATTGGTGTGGGTAGTATTGCCGTTGGTTTGGCAGTAATGATTTTGGCTTTTGCGGTATTGTTTGGGTTTAAAGAAGCCATAAACCAGAAAATTTTTAGCTTGGCAGGACACATCAAAGTTGCCAAATTTTCCGCCAACGAATCCTACGAAGAATATCCCATTACGAAGCAAACAGATCTATTCAGAAATTATAAAAATATTCCAGAAATTGCTCATTTACAGACCGTTATCCAAAAAGCAGGCATTTTGAAAACTCGTCAAGATATTTTGGGCGTAGTGATGAAAGGCATTGGTAAAGACTTTGATTTCGAGCGTTTTCAACCCAATATTATTGAAGGAAAACAGATTGAATTTTCAGATTCTACGTATTCAAAAGATATTTTAATCAGTAAAATCATCGCTAATAAACTCCAACTAAAAGTAGGCGATTCACCGATTATTTATTTTTTAAACGCCACTGACCGTCCACGAAAATTAGTAATTAAAGGTATTTATGAAACAAGTTTAGAAGAATTTGATAAAAATCTCATCATTGGTGATATGGGCTTGATTCAGCGAATAAACGCCTGGGGAGCCGATTCAGTGGGAAGTTATGAGATTTACGTCAAAGATTTTGAGCAATTGGACGCTACGGCGAAAGTGGTTCAAGATAAATTACAACCCGACATGAAATTGGATAAAATCACGGATACTTTTATGGGTTTGTTTGACTGGTTGGGAATGTTAGATAGAAATATGGTGATTTTCTTGACCCTGATTTTGTTCGTGGCAAGTTTCAATATGATTTCAATTTTGTTGGTTTTGATGTTGGAAAGAACTCCGATGATTGGCGTTTTAAAAGCTCTGGGAGGCAATGATTGGCAAATTAGAAAAATCTTTTTGTGGAGTGGTTTTCAGATGATTTTCAAAGGGTTGATTTATGGAAATGTGTTAGGAATTGGCATTTGTTTTCTTCAAAAATACTACAAAATTATTCCCTTAGATGCTGCAAATTATTACATGAACACTGTTCCGATTAGCTTAAATTGGTGGGTAATTTTATTATTAAATTTGGCAACAATTTCTTTGGTGATATTGGTTTTAATCATTCCAACCTTCGTCATCACCCGCATTGAACCCGTGAAGGCAATTGTGTTTCGGAAGTAATTTGTGATTAAAAGTTAAAAATTTGAGATAGAAAGACTAAATACACTGTTAAGTAAATAGCTTTCATTTTTATTTAAAAAATTATTCGCTGGACAACTTCCCGAAAGTTTTTTCTACCCGCAATGGATATTGTTTCGGGAAGTTAATTCGGGTTGAATTTTCGGGAAGTAAAGAAACTTACTTAACAGTGTATTAAATTTTTAATTCTTAATTACAACAAAGCCGCCCCAAAAACGCCCGCACTGTCTCCCAAAAGCGGTTTTATGATGGGCGTAGATAGTTTTTTATTATTGAAAATATATTTTTTAATTCGTTCGTAACCTTCCGAATACAACAAATCAATGTTGCCTACACCTCCACCAATCACAATCAAATCGGGGTCAAGAACGTTGATTAAAGTTGAGATTCCACGACCATAATATTCTAACATTCTATCAATCGTTTCTTCGGCAATGGGGTCAGATTTGGCTTCGTATCTTTCTAAGATTTCCTTTAATTTCAGATTATTACCCGATTTTTTTTCGTAAAATAATTCTAAACCCGTTCCTGAAATCACTTTTTCAACGCAACCCGCCTTTCCGCAATAACAAGGTTCGCCGCCTTCTTCGATGATGTTATGTCCCCACTCTCCTCCAATTCCGTGATGCCCGCCAATGACTTTCCCGTGAACCACCAAACCGCCGCCCACGCCCGTACCCATGATTACCCCAAAAACTAATTCAGCGTTGGGATAATTTTTACCTGCTCCCATCAAAGTTTCTGCCAACGCAAAGCAATTCGCATCATTCGCCAATTTCACGGGAATACCCAACGCCTTTTCCAAATCCTGATTCATGGGTTGTTCATTCATGCAAACCGTATTAGAGTTTTTCATGCGTTGCGTTTCAGGATCAATTACGCCAGGCGTTGCAAAACCAATTTTATTAGGTCTTTCACCCAATTCCTCCGAAACCAAGTCAACCAACTTAACGATCTGATTAACAATGTGTTGATACCCTTTTTCAGCTTCCGTTGGTACACGTTTTCTGATAATTACTGATAAATTATTTTCGCTATCTAAAACGGCACATTCAATTTTTGTACCGCCCAAATCAATACCCCAAAGTTTCATTTCAATTATGAATTAAAAATTATGAATTAAAAATTGCAAGATTTTGAAAACGGTCACAAGTTCAACAACATTGAAAACATTTATCATCAAAACCTTCACTCTATAATTCTAAAATAAGAACGCCAGCCACATCAATTCCTACTTCTTATATATCCAATTAATTTTACTTAAAATCGCTTCATCTTGCGTAAATCCACGGACATATTTTTCAATAAATTCACCGTCTTTTTTATCAATACTTTTCAATCCTTTGTAAAAAGTATCAATCAATTCAACCGCTTTTTCAGGCTGATTTGTGTTGAATAAAACTTTCGTTTCGGGTAATAGAAAACGCCCAGCAATGGATTGTTTTTCAATGCCAATTTTACGTAACGTTTCTTTCATCTCCGTTATTTTATCCAGCGAAAAACTATTGGCACGACTACTATACAAACTGTACATCACCGTATTTTCAACCGTCGAGACCACATCTTTTTTAGGATATTTTGCGTAATAAGTTTCCAAATTATTTACTACGTGCTTAAAAAGAGGGTTTTCATCGTCGATAACTACTTTTTGTAAAACCAAAAAATTCATTGGATTCTGAAAATTTGTGCTTGCTTGTTTTTCCGCAAAAGCATTCATGGCTTCAATATTTCCAGTCGTATCACAAATCATTCTGCAATTATATCCATACTCAATCAAGAAATTATCGTCACGAACACCTTGTTTAAAATAGTTCTTCCACGAAGCCGAATTCTTAGCTGGGTCAGTTGCACGATCTGCCATTTCTTTGAGCGATTTTTCATTATTTTGTTCATCACCCGAAACTTGAATGTGCATCAAATTTTCATCTTTATCCCAAAAAGACATCATGGGCGTTGAAAGCACATAAATATTGTGCTTCTTCCGAAATTCACGACCTTCGGTCGAGTTCACTTCCACTTGATACGAGATAAATTTTTGATTAAAATATGTCCCAACATTTGGGTTCGTGTCAAAGGTTTTTTTGAAGTTTTCGCAGTGCGGACAACCAATGGCATAAATTTCCACAAAAACGGGTTTATTTTGCTTTTGAGCTATTTCAAAGGCATTTTTCAGACTGGTTTTTACGAATTTAATGCCTTTTGTTTGGGCGTTAAGGTTAAGCGTAAAAAGCAATGCAAAGGCAACAATACTGTTTTTTAACATGGGTCTTATTTTTAATTTTTTTATTAGATACAAGCAAAAACCTTACCGTCTATTATCGTCATCGTCCATCATACTCAAATAACTGGAATAACGACTTGCTTGTATTTCTCCTTCTTTAACTGCTTGTAAAACAGCACATTGAGGCTCGCTGATGTGTTTACAATTATGATATTTGCACTTGTTCAATAACTCTCTCATCTCTGGAAAAAAGTGCGAAAGTTCGGCTTTTTCAATATCAATTAATCCCAATTCCTTGATGCCTGGCGTGTCAATAATATAAGAATTTTCGGAGATTTCAAACATCGTTGAAAAGGTTGTTGTGTGAACACCTTTATTGGCAAAAGTTGAAATTTCCAAGGTTTTTAAATTCAAATCAGGAGCAATTTTATTGACCAAAGAAGATTTTCCAACGCCCGAATGACCTGAAATTAGCGAAATTTTATCCTTCAAAATATCCTCAAATTGTTGAATTCCTTTTCCTGTTGTGGCAGATGTAAATACGGAAGGATAACCAATTTCATGATACATCGTTGCCAAGTCAATCATGTGTTCTTTATCATCTTCCGAGAGCAAGTCAATTTTGTTAAAAACAATGATGGTCGGGATTCTAAACGATTCTGCCGAGACTAAAAATCTATCCAAAAATCCCAAAGAAGTTCTTGGAAAATTTAGGGTAATAATAATGATGGCTTGATCAAGATTTGCCGCTAAAATATGCCCATGAGCCGTTTTATGGACAGATTTACGAATAATATAATTTTCTCGTTGGGTTATATCATGGATAATTCCCGTATTTTCTTTTTCGTCTTCAATGTCAAAAAGCACTCTGTCTCCGACCGCAATCGGGTTGGAGGTTTTGAGTCCTTTTATTTTAAATTTTCCTCTTAAACGGCACTTCCAAGTATGTTTGTTTTCGTCTAAAACTTCATACCAAGAACCCGTCGAACGCATCACTAATCCTTTCATATTTTCAAATTCAACACATATTCAATTATTTTATCCGTCCCTCCTAAATTATCTTGAACGTATTTTTTAATTATATCAGATTTCTGTTTTCTTAAATCCAAATCATCATATAATTTCTCAAATTCTGAGGCAAATTCATTGATATCATTAATGGCTTTTGCCACCGTAATTCGTTCTAAATCAACCGCTTCCTGAAATTTTATGTAGTTTTTATTACCAAAAAATATCGGTAATCCAAACGTGGCGGCTTCCAAAATATTGTGTAATCCTTTGCCATAGCTCCCTCCTATCCACGCAAAATCAGCGTATTGATAAAGATCAGAAAGCATCCCGATATTATCAATTATCAATGTTTTGTACAGAAAAGGGTTTTCGTAATCAAATTCCACTTCTCCGATATCGGAATGTTTGAGGGTGTTTCCATTCAAGACTTTTATCCAACTTTCAATTTCTTGTTGATTTATCTCATGCGGAGCAATAATTACCTTTAGTTCTCCCGCAAAATTATTCAAAAATGGAACAATTACCTCGAAATCTTCATGCCAACATGAACCAATAATCAATAATGGTTTTCCAGCTCGAAAAGAATCTACTGCAACGTGCTTACGGGATTTTTTTACAATCTCAGCAACTCTATCAAAACGAGTATCTCCGCCGATAGTAACATGCTGAATACCAATATTTTGCAACAAATCCATGGATGAATTATTCTGCACAAAAATTTGGTTAAAGTACGTTAATATATTTCGATGAAATCCGCCATACCATTTAAAAAATACTTGGTCGGGTCGGAAAATAGCGGAGAAGGAAATGACTGGAATATGTTTCTCGTGAAGGATTCTGAGGTAATTGTACCAAAATTCGTATTTCACAAAGAAAGCAATGGAAGGATTTATTTTTTCAATAAAATCTCGTGCTTTTAAGGGCGTATCAATGGGTAAATAACAAATAAAATCAGCCCCAGCATAGTTTTTACGCACTTCATAACCCGAAGGAGAAAAAAATGTCAATACGATTTTATAATCAGGAAAGGTCTCTTTAAACTTTTCCATAACGGGTCGTCCTTGTTCAAACTCACCGAGGGAAGCACAGTGGAACCAAGCGGTTTTCGTTGCTCGATGTTCGTTTTTCGATGTTTGTTGCTCGAACATCGAAAAACGGACATCGAGCATCGAAGAACGTCCATCAATCCATAATTTTGCCTTTTTATTGAA
>JANXML010000100.1 GCA_025354645.1 Arcicella sp.
GAAATATCAACTGATTTTCCTTTTTTAAATTTTAATAATCCTCGAAGCGTCAAAGCTCTTTCAGCTTGATCGTCAATGAGTTTTGAATATTTTTTATACAGAGAATAATTGTTCGTTCTCGTTGATTGTTGCAACAAATGAATCGACTCTGGATTAAATAAATGGGCTTCTCCCCGTTGTTTCCACTGATAAATTCCGCCAACTTCTAATTTAGGATTGGCAACTGGCAATTCTGGATAACCGTTTTTATGTTTAATCATGGCTTCCTTGGCAATTCCTTCCAAGTCAATTCCGCCAATTCTCGAAATAGCTCCGTTGAAATAGATATCAACAACTTCTTTACTTAATCCAACGATTTCAAAAATCTGAGCACCTTGGTATGATTGAAGCGTTGAAATTCCCATTTTAGAGAAAATCTTTAACAATTCGCCATCAACAGCTTTGATATAATTAGCTTGCAGTTTTTCATAAGAATAATCAACCTGTAAAATACCTTTTTCCTTCATGCCATTAATCGTCTCGAAAGCCATGTACGGATTCACCGCCGAAGCTCCAAAACCAATCAAAGTCGCAAACTGATGCGTTTCCCAAACGTCCCCAGCCTCCACAATCAAACCCACTTGGGCTCTTTTCCCTTGACGAATCAAGTGATGGTGAACCGCTGAAACTGCTAATAATGAAGGAATTGGGGCGTGAGATGAATCTACGCCTCTATCAGTCAATAAAATAATTGCATAACCATCATCAACTGCATCTTCCGAATATTGACAAATTCTATCCAACGCTCTTTTCAACTCACCTACCTTGTTATTTGCACGGAAAGTGGTGTGAATTGATTTGGTTTGAAAGTTTTTGTGATCAATCCAACGAATTTTCTCTATTTCTTCATTTGTTAAAACGGGCTGACGAATTTCAATCTGACGACAATGTTCGGGTGATTCTTGCAATAAATTTTTCAAACCACCAATATCCGAAAGCAATGACATTACTGTACGCTCACGAATAGAATCAATCGGCGGATTGGTTACTTGGGCAAAAAGTTGCTTGAAATAATACGACAAATGCTGTGCTTGATCAGAAAGAATTGCCAATGGCGTATCAACCCCCATCGAACCGAGGGCTTCTTTGCCCGTTTCAACCATTTGAGCCAATAAAACTCGTAAATCTTCCGTAGTAAATCCAAAAACTTGTTGACGTAATAATAACTCACGTTCAAACGGCGTACGATATTCAGCACCCGCTTTTGGCAGATTTTCAACTTTGATTTTATTGGTTTTCAACCATTCACCGTAAGGTTGTTGCTGACAGATTTTTTCTTTTAATTCTCCATCAGGAATGATTCTGCCCGCTTCCATATCCACCACAAACATTTTTCCAGGTTGAAGGCGACCTTTTGAAATAATTTTTGCTGGATCAATATCCAGAACACCCGCTTCAGAAGCCATGATTACGAAGTCATCATCGGTAACCCAATATCTTGACGGACGTAAACCGTTTCTGTCCAAAGTTGCCCCGATGATTTTTCCGTCCGTAAATGAAATGGAAGCTGGACCATCCCAAGGCTCCATCATGGCAGCGTGATATTCGTAGAAATCCTTTTTGTATTGTTCCATTTGCTCGTTTCCGTCCCAAGCCTCGGGAATCAACATCATCATGGTGTGCGGCAATGAACGCCCCGACAAATACAATAATTCAATAGCATTATCCAGCACGGCAGAATCTGATTGTCCCAATTGTGCTACTGGCAAAATCATTTCCATTTCCTCTTTCGTGAAAAACTCAGATTCAAACAAAGCTGATTGTGCTTGCATCCACGCAGAATTTCCTTTCACGGTGTTAATTTCTCCGTTGTGTCCAATAAAACGAAAAGGTTGAGCCAAACGCCATTCTGGAAAGGTATTCGTCGAGAAACGAGAGTGAACAATTGCTAAGGCAGAAGTAAATTCCTCACGCTTCAAATCATCAAAGTAGCCTGGCACTTGCATCGTCGTGAGCATACCTTTATAGATGATGGTACGAGCCGACAATGAACCAAAATAGAATTTATTTTCAACGGCTTTCACCGTTTCATTAATTACCCGAGCAGAAACCTGACGGAAAACGTAGAGTTTACGCTCAAAATTTAATTCATCCGTAATATTTGCTGGACGTTTAATAAATAGCTGTTCCGTTTGTGGTTCAGTATTTCCAGATTCAGCACCTTGAATTTCTAAATTATTGCAAGGCACAATTCTGTAACCCAATATTTCTAAACCTAATTTCTTAGCTTTCCGAGTCAATATATCTTTACATTCGTTACGAGTTGCTTCATCTTTTGAAAAGAAAACAACGCCAACACCATATTCACCCGTTTTTGGTAAATCTATTCCTTGTTTAGTACATTCTTCTAAAAAGAATTCATGAGGAATTTGGAGAAGAATACCCGCTCCATCACCCGAATTAGGATCGCAACCGCAAGCCCCACGGTGATCCATACGGATAAGCATTTGAATGGCATCCGCTACAACTTTGTGTGATTTACGTCCTTTCATGTTCGCAACGAAACCGATTCCGCACGCATCATGCTCAAATTCTTTGCGATACAACCCTCTATTTTCTATATTAATCATGGTATTAGTGTTTTGCTTTTATGACGAAATAATCAGTAGGTTTTCCGTTAACAGAACATTCTACTTCATGTTGGTTGTAAATGTTTCAATTTTATAACTAATTTAATAAACGACCTAATAATATGGAGGTTTATAATCATAAAACAGAATTTAATATATTGCGATAATAACAATCGTGTACTTTCTATTTTGTTGTTACAAATATATACAATAATTTCTTTGGATAAAATAGCATTTCACCAAATAATCATTGGTCTTATACAATTTCAAGATTTTGTAAAATTTATTCTTGGTTAGATGCAATTTTTTATTTTATCCTCTGTAAACCTACTTTTATTATTTTAGCAAAATATAACTTTAAAAACCAATAAATCTTAATTAAAAATATACATTATTTTAAAAAAAATCTGATTTTTTCGCCTATTTCAATCCTGTATTTGATGTTTTTTGTAATTTTTTGAAACGAATAAAAAAAATTCAAAAAGTTTAAATATTTATCAGTTTAGCAGTAAAACAATAATTAATTAAAACCATAAACCAAAATTTTGTAAATTGACTTTACAATTAAAATTTCCTAAAAATGAACTCAAACCCAAAATTTTGGAATGCTGATAAAATAGTTTCTTTTCAGCCATTTTGATAAGTTTAACGACAATAGAAATGTAAGCTTCAATAAAATAGAAGACTGACACAACCATTTTCATAAACATTCCGTCTTTAACAAACCATGAAACACTTTTCCTTAACAATATTTTTATTGATTTTTACTTTTACTCCCACTTTTGCAACGCATATTGTAGGTGGTGAAATTGAACTGGCTGCCGTGAAAGGTCAAAGTGGAATTACACATAAAGTAAGTTTAAATCTTTATTTTGATGACATAAATGGGCAAATTGGAGCGGTTGACCAAACCTTAAATTTAGGAATTTTTAGGAAAAAAGATAATTTTTTAATGGGTTACGCAACGCTTCCTTTTGTGAGTAATAACTTGATTTCCTACACAAATCCTGCCTGTGTACAAAGTAATGCTGTCAGGACAAGGCTGTTGCAATATAGCGTTTTGATTAATTTATTGCCAGATGATTTTAATGATGCAGGTGGATATTACATTGCCTGGGAACGTTGTTGTCGAAATAATATCATTTCAAATATCCAAAATCCTGCTGGGGCTGCATCCGTTTTTTATTTAGCTTTTCCTGCCCAGAAGCAGAATGGAACATTATTTTCTAATTCTTCTCCAACATTCAAAACTCTAACGGGTGATTATATTTGCTTAAATCGTCCTTTTACTTTCGAGTTTGGGGCAACTGATACAGACGGTGATAGTTTAGTGTATAGTTTACAAACTCCTTACAATGGATTTAGTACTTCCACCAATCCTAAACCTGATTTACCACAGGGTAGTTCTAACTATCCACCCGTTCAATGGGGAACAAGTTATAATTTAAAAAGCGTCATGTCAGGACTTGACCCTTTAAAAGTGAATTCCAAAACTGGGCAACTAACTGTTACAGTGGATAAAGAGGGCTTATACGTTTTTTGCGTTCTTACAGAAGAATATAGAAAAGGAATTAAAATAGGGGAAGTTAGACGAGATTTTCAATTAAAAGCGATTGATTGTCCTTTAAATAATGCTCCGAAGGCACTATTTAAAGAAAAAGGAAAATCGGAATTTTATAATCCTTCAACCGTTTTAAACATCAAAGCGGGGGATAAAAGATGTTTGACAATTTTGGAAACGGATTCAGACATTAATCAATTCATCAGCATGAAAATTATACCAATAAATTTCAAAAATGTCCCTACAATTACGCCCTCAACTATACTAATTTCTTCCACAAAAGATACTTTAAAATCGGAAGTTTGCTTTGATGAATGCTCGGAATCTTTTGATGGAAAACCTTTAATTTTTGATGTAGTAGCAACGGATAATGGTTGTCCTCAACCACTGACGACGACCTTAAGAATGCAAGTATTTATTGAACCACGACCAAACGTTGCCCCAATTGTGAATACTGATTTACTAAATCAAAAAGGAGAATCACCGCTTGGTAAGCCTTTGAAATTTAATGTTTTAGGATTAGACAAAGATAATGATAACATAACTCTAACAGCACGTGGACGTGGATTTGACTTGGCGAAGGCAGGTATGAGTTTTGCAGGGGGGGAGGCAATTGGTAAGTTAACTTCCCCTTTTACTTGGACACCAATTTGCGATTTGAATCAAAAGGGAGATTACATTATTGATTTCATTTTAACGGATACTCGTTGCGGACGAAATTTAAAGGATAGTATTTCAGTAACCTTGAAACCAATTATTCCGTTGAGTGACCCGCCAGAAGTAAAAACCTCTCTTATAAAAAATGAAATTGAGGTAATTTTAGACGGAACAGAACCTCAGCCTATCAATTTTGATGTTATTTCTACCGACATAAATTTAGATCCATTGAAACTTTATGCACAACCAAAAGGATTTGATTTGAAGTCGGTGGGCATGATTTGGGTTGATAAGGAGGGGGTAGCGAAAATTATAAATCCCTTTGCCTGGAAACCAGATTGCAGTTTTTTAAAAGGAAAAGACCAAGCTGAATTTAAGATTGATTTTATTACCGAAGATAACTCGTGCAGTCCAAACAGGTTTGATACAACTTCGGTAAAAATTACTTTGAAAAATAAAATTGCCAACTATGATTTATTTAAACCCACAAATGTTTTCTCGCCAAATGGAGACGGCAAAAATGATTACTTTGCTTTAGATTTACCCGAAAACAACTGTTCAGAAAAATTTGAATTTATTGAAATATTTAACCGTTGGGGAAGTTCAGTTTATAAATCGGAAGACCGAAATTTCAAATGGACTGGTGGAGAATTCGCATCTTCTGACTATTACTATTTTCTAAAATTTACGGTTAAAACGTTTAAAGGCTGGGTGAGTTTGATTCGTTAAGTGGTTGATTTTAAGAAACTTAAATCGAATTCTAAGTCTGGTAAGATTTTTTCTCCTGATAAAATATTATCGAATCCTATAATTAAATCAACCGTTCCATTGGCTCTGAAAATTCTAACTTCTTCTTCTTTTGGGAAAATTAACCAAGCAAGTTGACAACCATTATCAATCCATTTATACATTTTTTCTACCGCATATTTCAAATCATCCGAATTAGACATTAATTCAATCACAAATTCAGGGCAAAGTGGAGGAAATTTTGTTTGTTGTTCTAATGTTAAACTATTCCACCGTTCGTTAGAAATCCAGGCAGCATCAGGAGAACGCACCGCAGAACTTGGTAACCTGAAAGCGGTTGATGAATCGAATAATTGCCCAAGTTTATTTTTACGGTTCCAGATCCCTAAATCTATAATTAAGTCACTATTCTTGATTCCTGTAATTCCCCCAGTATTTGGCATCAATAATATATTTCCAAAACAATCTCTCTCGAATTTTATTTGGTCATTCAATAAACAAAACTCATAAAATTCATCGTCATTCATCCGATGATTTTCTAATTGTTTAAGTGAATAAATGCTCTCATATTCTGAGGTTATTACCATTTCAATTGGATTTATATTTGGTTTAGTCAAATATACACTTTTATTTTATTGAGATATTACTTACACAAAAAAATCCGTTGATTTGTCCTCTTTCGAGATAACCAACGGATTCATAAATTTAGTTTTGATTTAGTTTTACTCAGTAAATGTCAGAATTTTATGCTTTTGAAAACTTGATAATTGGTTTTTTAACTAATTGAGGAGCAAGCCCTAAACCTGTCAACATCAAACCAAAAATTAGTAAAGTTGAAGTATGTTCAAAGAATTCACCCGATGCTAAAATTCCCATCACCAAAATGGTTGAAAGGGGTAAAGAAAATGCCAAAATTAATACCGCCAAATTCATATCAAAAGTCCTTCTTTCTCGACTTAATTCTTTATTTTCTTCCTTCAAATTGATTCCAGAAATATGGGCAAAGGGCCAAAAACTACAAGAACTCAAAGGAACTACTACCGCTAAAAGCACCATTTTAGGCTCCGAAATATTAAAAATAGTAATGATTAAGGTACTGAACAGTAATGTTACGCCAGCTCTAAAAAGCAAAATCGAACTCACCAATTTTATTTTCCCTTCCTTCAGTTGTACCGCCATTCCGATGTAAATCAAGACTAAAGGGGTCATTAAACTACTTGCACGGGTGAATAATTCAGCAATAACCGTTGGTAGCGAAGCCATGTTTAATCCAAATGACAAAAAGATAATTGCCAAAATCATAATAATATTTATCGGTTCTTTGACCAAACTCAAAAGCAAACTTTTCACCTTACCTTTTTCATCAGAAGCATCAGTATGGTTATTTTTCAAATACATACCCATAGCAACAAAATATAGAAAATTTAAGGCAAAAAACTTATTTCCAACGTCTCCCATTGCCGCCAATGCTAATGAGTCGTCTCCCAAAAATTCATTAATAAAAGGAAAACTCGATAAACCAGGTGCCAAAGAAGGCAAAAGCATCGTCAGTGTTCTACCAGATGAACTATTTTTTTCGATGCCAAAAATGGGCAAAATTTTGGGAGTTAATAAGAAGATAAAAAAGTTGAAAACTAATATTAAGACTGGATAAATAAGGAGCGAAAAACTCATTTTTATGCCCATTAATGCAATGAAAACGGTTGCAGGAAGTGCAATGGAAAGTATGATTTCTTTAATTCCAGAAATCTCTGTTTTGTTTTTAATTTTAGATCTTAGAGCCAATCCTAAACCAATTAAAAGCAAAAGAATCAGTGTCTTTTGTAATGCCTCTATCATGATTATTAAACTATTTATGAAGATGAAATGTAAAAATTAATCTGTCAAGTATTTATGGCATGAATCCGAGCATTACCCATCTTCATGCCATTTTTTTTGTTTAGAATAGAAAGTAATTTGTCAAGAAACCTCTCCCAGAGCCTTGATAAACATTTTCATCTCGTCCATCGTACCCATGCTCACACGACACCACGATTTGTTTTGAATATCAAATGCCCTTACCATGATGCCTTTTGCGGTCATTTTAGTTAAGAAATCTTTACCGTTCATTGCAATTGGGAAAATGATAAAATTGGTGTAAGAAGGAATATATTTATAATTCATTTTTGTTAAATTATCATATACATATTGCTTGCATTCCGTATTCATTTTCTTGGTATTTGCTTGAAATTCTGTGTCTTCAAAACTGGCAATTGCTCCCAAAACTGAGGTGTGAGATATTCCCATGCCTCCACGAGTAATTTTCTGAATTTTGTCTAAGAATTTAGGTTGAGCAACTGCATATCCAACTCGCAAACCTGCCATACCCATAATTTTTGAGAATGTTCGAGCAATAATTACATTTTTATTTTTTGACAATAACGAAACCATACTCTCCGTTCCTTTTCCTTCGGCTAATTCCAAATATGCTTCATCCACAAAAATTGGCACTTTTTCAGAAACTCTCGAACAAAAATCTAACAAATCTTTACCAGCCGTAATGCTTCCCACGGGATTGTTTGGATTGCAGATGTAAACCATTTTAGTGTCTTTATCAATCGCTTTTTCCATTTCAACCAAGTCGTGCGACCAGTCAGATTTGCAAGGAATAGCCTTCCAGGTTGCCCCAACGGCTTCTGCAACCCGAATTAGTGACATATACGTTGGGTCTGCTGAAACTACATTACCACCTTTCATAAACAAAACTAAGGCAACTTTTTCCAACAAATCAGAAGAACCAGGTCCCATCATAATGTGTTCGGGTGAAACGCCTTCTTTCTTAGCAATTTTATCAACCAATGTTGCCAACTCTTTCCATGAATACCTATTTCCACCTGAAACTGCATCCATCACTGCCTTTTTCGTACTCTCGGGTGGACCATACGGATTCTCATTAGCATTCAATCTTGCCATCATAGTTGACACATTCGGACGTTCATCTAAAAAATGTTCTCTCAACAGTGGACTATAATAAAGGCGATTTCTTGAATCAACCGTAAATGAAGAGCCAGCGAATGCTCCCATTGAAATGTGCGGTGCTAATGCCAATCCACTGATAGTCATTAAACTCGACTTTAAAAGGCTACGTCTATTAATAAAGTTTTTCATGGAAATATTAAGTTTTTATTGTTTGTTATAAAATTTAATTTCTAAATAAATGAAAAATTTGAGGTTACACAGTCTTTTTAAAATAGAGAAATGATATTCCTTAAAAAGTACTATATATTGTACTTATTCAAGAATTGATATTTAAAAGTAATTGGTATAATCAATAATTAAAAGAAATAATAGGGAATATTGTAAAAAAGCATTAAAATAGTTTATATTATATTATAATTTATTAATAAAATGCAATTTTTTTTATTAATTATGAAGTTATTTATCCAAATTAAACTCATTTTACCTAAATCATTCAGTTAAATAAATGTCTATTTTTTATATATTTCTGCAAAAACGGTAAAATTAAGTTTATTTATTAATCAAAAATACTCATTTTTGTGAAAATTTCTTATTTTTTAGTTTTATTTATTAGTAAAATAAATTGTAATATTTCAATATTTAAGTATTTATACTTGCATGCCAATGCGTAAATTTTAGGCATAAAAAAAAGAGAATCATCTTTGATTTCTCTTTTTTTTATGCCTAAAATTTAAGTGAATTATATTTCAAAAAACATACCTTCCTCCGCTAATTCTGAATTCATAAATTCACTTCTGACTTCTTCTAAGAGTGGACTCAAATCTTTATACCTTGAAGAAAAATGTCCAATCAATAACTTTCCAACATTTGCTTTTCTGGCAATTTGACCAGCCTGTTTTGCCGTTGAATGATTAGTTTGAAAAGCTCTTGATTCCAAATCATTCAAAAATGTGGCTTCATGGTAAAGAAAATTTACATTTTTTATAATGTCAATAATCGGTTCATGGTATAAAGTATCTGAACAAAAAGCATAGCTCTTACTTTTTGAAGAAGGAGTTGTATAAATTCGATAATCATACTTAATTGAACCATCTTCATTTAAAATGTTTTTGCCATCTTTCAACAACTTGATTTGCTCAATCGTTAAATCATTTGGCATTGTTTCTTTTATAATCTTGTGTTTATGAGGCTTTTCTCTGAATAAAAATCCACAACATTCAACTCGGTGAATTAAAGGAATTGTTGTCACCGTAATATGTTCATTTTCAAACAATTGATAAGAATTTTTGGTATCCGTTTCAATAAAATGCAATTTAAAGTTCAACCACGCACCAGAATATTTAAGTTGAATGGTAATTATTTCCGCCAATCCTTTGGGACCAAATATCCATAAATCATCAACTCTTCGGTGCATATTTAAAGTTGAAATCAATCCAATTAATCCAAAATAATGATCGCCGTGTAGATGTGTAATGAAGATGTATTTCAGCCGAGTTGGACGAAGTTTATAGCGAAGTAACTGATTTTGAGTTCCTTCCCCACAATCAATTAAATAGCCATCTTGCTCAATTTGAAGAAAATGAGCCGTAGGATTTCGTGTGAGAACAGGCGTTGCTGAACCAGTACCTAAGATTGTTAAATTAAAACTCAATGTATTTGGGATTAATAGTTAATGGTTAACAGTTGCTGGTTATTGAAATGTTATCAAACTCTTAAAAGTAATAATAAGACAAAAATTATACCTTGAATCCTTGTCATACAAAAAACTAATAATTTTTTACTTACAACCAATAACCAAAAAAACCTCATCAAACTAACGTTAGACGAGGCTTTTTTGTTTATAAAATGCTTTCAAATCAATAATCTGACTCTTTTTCGCCTCCTCCTCCACTGTCACCATATTCACCGTGGTCGTATTCATCGTCTTCATCTGACTGAAAATCATTTTCTAATTCGTTCAAATAAACCGCATCAATCGCTTCCTGAGTGGTCGGCATAACCGTTAAGTCCTCAATTTTTGCGGCGTCTAATTGGTCAATAATTTCCTCATTTTTTGTAACGATGATTAAAAGACCTAATTCATTCAAGCAAATTTTGTTGGCTTTTCTAATCAATGAGATTCCGAAGCCATCCAATTCAACGATGGAATTAAATTCCATAATCATATTGCCGTACCCTTCTCGAAATAATTTTCTAACCAAAAGTTCAAGTTCTGGCGAGTTCTCTTGATTTAAAGAAGTTTCTTTAAGTTCGATTAGAGCGAATTGTTCGTTTTTTTCTACCTTAAATTCCATAAAATTTTATTCTAATGTTTTAATGTATAATTACTGGTTTAACGCCAAGTAATTATTAATATTTGTTTCAACCCTTTTTAAAACATCTACTGATGTGTCTTTCTCAAATTTCTTACCACTTACTTTTTCAAAAAGTTCAATATATCGTTCAGAAATTTGGTTAATCCATTCATCCGACATTTCTGGGACAGATTGCCCTTCCTTTCCTTGAAAACCATTAGCAATCAACCATTCTCTAACAAACTCTTTCGATAATTGTTTTTGAGGTTCTCCTTTTCCTTGACGTTCGGAATATCCTTCTATATAAAAATATCGTGACGAATCGGGTGTATGAATTTCATCAATCAATGTAATTTGACCGTCTTTATTTCCAAATTCATATTTTGTGTCCACCAAAATTAATCCTTGTTGAGCCGCCATTTCAGTTCCTTTCGCAAAAAGTGTCAAAGTAAATTTTTCAAGTTGACAATATTCTTCTTCTGAAATTAAACCATGTGAAAGGATTTCCTCTCTTGAAATATCTTCATCGTGTCCTTCATGTACTTTGGTTGTTGGCGTAATGATTGGTGTTGGTAATTTATCGTTTTCTTTTAATCCTTCTGGTAAAATTACCCCGCACAACGTTCTCAATCCTGATTTATAAGTTCGCCAAGCATGACCTGCCAAATATCCTCGAACAACCATTTCAACGGGATAAGTTTCACACTTCAAACCCACACTTACATTAGGGTCAGGTGTGGCAACGAGCCAATTTGGAACAACATCACGAGTGGCATTCAAAAAATATTCTGCAATTTGATTTAATACTTGTCCTTTAAATGGAATTGCTTTGGGAAGCACCACATCAAAGGCGGATATTCTATCGGATGCCACCATAACTAACAGATTTTCAAAGGAATAGACATCACGAACTTTACCTTTGTAGAAACCAGTTTGATGAGGAAAATTAAAATTTGTTGTATCTAATGTGTTCATTATTTCGATTTTCGATTTTCGATTTTCGATTTTCGATTTCAAACACTTCATCCGAAATCGAAAATCTGAAATCAAAAATCTTTTTACATTCTCTCAATCACGATTGCCGTAGCTCCACCGCCTCCATTACATATACCCATTGCACCATACCGACCTTTGGTTTGTCTTAAAACGGAAATCAATGTCGTCAAAATTCTGGCTCCCGACGCTCCAAGTGGGTGTCCTAATGAAACTGCACCCCCAAATATATTAACCTTTTTGTGAGGAATCTCTAACATTTTTTCAAACGCCAAAGGTACTACTGAAAACGCCTCATTAATCTCAAAATAATCAATTTCTTCTTTAATTAAATTTGCCATTTTGATTGCTTTTGGCACTGCAACCGTTGGTGAAGTTGTAAATAATGCTGGCTCTTGCTCAGAATCTGCAAAGCCAATTATCTTCGCCAAAGGCAATAAACCTAATCTTTCAGCTTTCTTTCTTGACATTAAAACCAATGCACAAGCTCCATCATTTAAGGTTGAGGCATTTGCGGCAGTAACCGTTCCTCTTTTTTCAAAAGCAGATTTTAGGTTCGGAATTTTATTGAAATCAACTTTTTTAAATTCTTCATCCTCCGAAACTGTAACAATTCCTTTCTTGGTCTGAATTTCTACTGGAACAATTTCATCATCAAAAAAACCGTTCTCAGTTGCTTCTGCCGCTCTTTTATATGAATCAATGGCATAAGCATCTTGTGCTTCACGACTAAAACCATATTTACGTGCCGTTTGGTCAGCAAAGAATCCCATTGGAATTTGGTCATATACGTCCATTAATCCATCTTTTTCTAAACCATCAACTAACGTATTTGAACCATACTTATAACCAAAACGAGCATTTGGAACATAGAAAGGGGCATTCGACATGCTTTCCATCCCACCCGCAACAGCCACTTCTGTTAAACCTAACATAATGCTTTGTGCGGCATAAATAATGGCTTTTGCACCCGATGCACATACTTTATTCACGGTTGTGCATCGTACTTGGGCAGGTAATCCAGCACCTAAAGCAGCCTGACGAGCGGGTGCTTGTCCGAGATTGGCGGATACTACATTTCCCATGATTACTTCTTCAACTAATTCTGGTTTGATTCCAGCTTTTTCGACGGCAGCTTTTATAACAATGCTGCCTAATTGAGTGGCTGAAAGGCTTGATAAAACCCCTCCAAAACTTCCAATCGGCGTTCTCACAGCCGAGACAATATATACTTCTTGAGTACTCATAAATTTATTTTACCAATTTTTAGTGATATGTGAGTCCTTACTTTTTACTAAATTCTGTTTTTGTTGAATATATTGAATTTCACTATTTTTCATACCATCCAAGATAGTTTTTGCCTTTTCAGGTGTTAATCCATAGTTTTTCAACGTTTTTAACAATTCTTTTTGTGAATTATCATTAGCAATTTCCTTTTTCTCTTCCATCGTTTGTTGTTGAGGAATTTGCTGATTTTTTTTCGGGTTTAAAGTGTTCTGAGTCTTATTTTGTATTGGATGATATTGCCGCTTTAATAATTCATAATTAAAGCGTGCAATTTCATTATCTGGTTTTAGAATTAGTGCCTCTCTGAACAATGCCAATGCCTTTGCTGAATCTTTTTCAGTACATAAAATTATTCCCAATTGAGAGTAAGTAGTTGATGCCAAAATTGGCTCTTGTAAACTAATTAATTGAGCATATTTTCGACGAGCAGCAAGAATATCATTCTCTTCAAAAAGGGAATTTGCTAAATTTAAAGTTACTTCTGGTGGCGTGAAAAAAGACTGTTTCGCCAAAAGTTGATATTGTAATGAAGCCTCATTAAAATTTCCTTGTAAATACGCTTTTTGGGCATCCTTGGTTGCCTTATTACGAATATTTACTTTCGTAAAAGAGCTATTGTCCAGAATCCACAGAAATATGTAAAAAACGATTGAGTTGATGATTACAAATTTTTAAGTATCAGTTAACTTTTAATAAAGTTAAATCATTCTCCTGTGACAACGACTTAACGCAATTAATTAAAAAAAGAAGATGCAGATGGGTTAAAATTAGAGAAGAATTTTATAATTGAAACGTCCTTACCGTAAAGAATACGTCAATCCCAAGCAAAAATAATGCAATGATTAGAAAATAAAAATATTTATTTGAAATAACATCAACTTGACGGTCATCAAATACGTTTGCAGTTATTTCAGAAAGTTGTCTGATTAATTCATTAAAACTACCAGATACTGTATTGATTTCCAAGTATTTACCTCCTGTTAGGGATGCCATTTTTTGTAAAGAAGCTGATTCTAATTTGGTAACCACAATATCTCCATTTTCATCTTTTTTATAATTACTTCCTTGCCTCAAAGTGATTCCATTATTTGTGCCTACGCCAATGCAGAAGAAATCTATTCCTTTTTTTCTTATTTCTGATAAAATTGACTTGTTATCTGCCCCAAAATTTTCACCATCACTAATCAGAACAATCACTTTGGCTTGGGTTTTTGACTTTGTTTTAGTCAATTTATCTAACGCTAATTGTAGAGCAGGGCTAAAATCTGTGCCTCCTTCTGGCAATAAACTTGTGTTAATTCTTGGAACAAATAGATTGATGGCATTCCTATCAAAAGTTAGCGGAGAAAGCATTAGAGCATCTTGCGAAAAGACAATTAGCCCAACTCGATCATTTGCAAATTGATTAACTAATCGATTAATTTCAAATTTAGCTTTTTCAATTCTACTTGGCTGAATATCAGTGGCATCCATTGATTTTGAAATATCGATTAACAAAAAAACATCTTTGCCATCCGCTTTAACTGTACCTTTCAAATCTCCAAAAGACGGATTTAACAATGCCAAAAGCATCATTATGAAGTAAATACTACGCAAAATAAATTTCAGAATACTCGATCTTGCGGATGTTTCTAAACGACGAGCAATCCAGAATATACGTCCAAGATATATAAGATATAAAATGAAAAATATTACCAGAAACCATTGTTCAGCACTATTAAATTCGGACGTTAAATTCATACTGCCCTTTATTGGGATTTTTCAATATTAATGCGAAAATAACAAAATCCGATTATATAACAAGTTTTGAATTACCGAAAACAGGTTTTTGCCAATAATTTTCCACTTAAATTTTCCTTACCTTTGTACTCGAAAAAATAAAAATAATGAAAGAATCTGGTAGAATAGAGGTTGTACAAAAACCAAAAGAGATTAAAAAAACAAAACCACAATTTGTTGTTACAGAACAAGTTGAATTATTGACCTTTTTGTTGGCGAGTATGCCCAATAAGAGCCGCCATAACGTAAAATCTTTTCTTCGTGATAAGCAAGTTTTGGTTAATAATAAAGCCGTAACGCAATTTAACCACCTATTAAAACCAAATCAAGTTGTTGAAATTAAGGATGGGAAAGCTCCCGAGGAACAAAAGTATAAGGGACTAACCATCATTTTTGAAGACCAACATCTTATCGTAATTGAAAAACAGGAAGGCACTTTATCCATTGCTACCGATAAGCAAAAGTTACATAATGCGTACAGTATTTTAAGTGATCATATCAAAAAAGAAGATCCAAGAAATCGTATTTTCGTGATTCACCGTCTCGACCGAGAAACTTCGGGATTAATGATGTTTGCGAAAAGTGAAAAAGTACAAAAACTCATGCAAGAATCCTGGAATGCAACAATTCGAGAACGTACCTATTTGGCAGTTACGGAAGGATTTGTGAAAGACACAGAAGGTGTTATTGAATCTTATTTAGTTGAAAATAAGGCTCTTACGGTTTATTCAACCAATAATTCAGATGTAGGAAAGCACGCCATTACGCATTACGAGACTTTAAAAGCAACGGAAAATAATTCATTATTGAAAGTAAATTTAGAAACGGGTAGGAAAAATCAAATAAGAGTTCACATGAAAGATATTGGTTATCCGATTGTGGGTGATGAAAAATACGGAGCTAAAACTGACCCCATTAGCAGATTGGGTCTTCATGCGTGGGTGCTTTCATTTATCCATCCAATTACAGGCGAAGAAATGTTTTTTGAAACTAAAATCCCAAAGAAATTTTTGTGGTTGTTTTAAATCTGTGAGCTAACAATTTCGTCGGAAAACGTTGTCAAGAACGACTGCTGTGGCAATTCCCGCATTCAATGATTCTGCCCCTCCAAATTTGGGAATTGTAATTTTATGAGTAATTAATTTTGTTATTTCTTCGGAAATTCCGTTTGCTTCATTTCCAATCACAATATAGCCAGACTCTGCAAATTTCGTTTGGTGAATATTCTCGCCATCTAATAAGGTTCCATAAATATTTACCTTTTTATTTTTAATAAATATCTCTAAATCAGTGTAATACAAAGAAATTCTCGTAAATGAACCCATTGTTGAATTGATGACTTTTGGATTATAAATGTCCACAGTTGAAGTTGAACAAATTATCTTTGTAATCCCATACCAATCAGCAATTCTAATGATAGTTCCTAAATTTCCTGGGTCACGAATATCATCTAAAATTAAGGCAAATTCTTTATCTTTAACCAATAATTCAACGTTTTCTTTCGTTTTGACAACACCAAGAGCTGCATTATTGGAGGTGAAAGAACCCACTTTTTCAAGTTCATTTGCGTAAACTAATTCTGGCTGAACTAAAAGATTTTTCAAAAGTGATTCATTTTCTTCAAAAAATAATTTAGTTACAAATAGCAATTCAATCTCAAAATCAGATTTCAATAATTCAACTACACTTTTCGCCCCTTCCACAACAAAAGATTGATGTTCTAAACGAAATTTCTTTTGTTGTAGAGAATTAATGTATTTAATTTGATTTCTGGTTATCATGGGTTTTGTGATTGGTTACTGGAAATTAGTTATTGGTTACTTGTGATTGGAATTTTCAATCAAAAATAGAATAAATCATTATTGAATTATTTTAAAAATCTGCTCAAATCTGCAACGCAATGTAACTAAATTCCATTGTGGGCTTATCAGCTTACCTTAACCTTATCTCTTGAAAAAATTATTTCTTTACATATCATTGTTCCTTTCTATACTCTTCGTTTCGAGTTGTTCACCTAAAAGTGTTTTGACTGAGCCACTTTTATCATCTCAAACATTCAAAGGTAACAAAATCCTTCCCAAAGAAAGATTAGAAGCACTTTTACCCCAAAAACCAAACAAGAGACTTCCTATCATTCCATTAACCCCTGGGCTATATTTTTACCGCCTTTTTTCAGCAAAAATTCCCCCATTTACATACAAATCTTATCAAGAAAAAAAGATTATTTGGCAGAGAGAATTAACGAAGGTAAATGAAGATTTTGACCAAGTAAAAGGAATGGATATTAATTCTCCTGAATATTTAAAATTATTCAAAAAGAAGGATAAAGTTGTTCAAAAACTTACTCAAAAGATAAATGAAGGCAATTGGGCAATGCGGACTTTTGGTGAACAACCTTCTTATTTCTATGAAGACGATGCCATTAAAAATGTAGAGAAAGTGAAGACTTATCTCAAAAATCATGGGTTTTTCGGATATATGGTTTCATATAAAAAGGATTCAACTTTTTTTAATCGAAAAGGAATTGATGTAACTTATTTAGTGAATGAAGGCATTGCTTACCCTTT
Source organism: Arcicella sp. (assembly GCA_025354645.1). Taxonomy (GTDB): domain Bacteria; phylum Bacteroidota; class Bacteroidia; order Cytophagales; family Spirosomataceae; genus Arcicella. The sequence continues at coordinate 17,453 of JANXML010000100.1, forward strand.
CAAGTCAGTGGATTCGGTTGTGGTGGGAGATAGAACTATAAAAGAAATTTTAAGAGCAAATCAACAAAAAAGTTTTTTAAAATTGGGGGAAAGATTAGAAGTGGAAAAATTGAACGAAGAAAAAAATCGCATCGAACAATTATTAAAGAATAGTGGCTATTATAATTTCAACAAAGAAAATATTACCATTCGAATAAACGATATTGATACGGCTAATATTGGTGGCATCGAGGCAATCACTTTCATTCCTAATCCTTCAAGACCACCTCAAAATCCAAATTATAATCGAGCATATCCCATCAATAAAGTAACTTTTATCTCGGATGCAACTTCCGCATTTATAAAAAACCCAAATGTCGATACAATTTATTATAAAGATATTCAATACATTTTTGTTAATAAACGGTTCTCTACCAAACTCTTGGACTCAAAAATTGATATTCGCCCGAATGATTTGTACCGATTGAAAAACCGTTTACAAACAGAAAAAAACCTTTACGGACTCGACCAATTTCAATTCAATCGAATAAGTTTTGATACAACTCGTGGACTTTTAAATGCAACTATTTACTCAAAACCATTAGATAAATATCAATTCACAGCAGAAACAGGAGGCAGTCTTTTTCAATCAGTTTTGGGACCCTTTTTTACAACTTCTTTGAAAATTCGGAACATTGGAGGCAGTGCAAGCTCTTTGGAGAATAATATAAGATTCGGATATGAAGCACAAACTGGATTTTTTAATACAGGCTCAGTTAGTAGAAATTTAGAATTAGCCTTGAATAGTTCCTTAATAATTCCTAAAATTTTAGCTCCAAATTTCATTGCACAACGATTAAACGCATTAACGCCCCAGACCCGAATAGGCGTTGGAGTACAATATACCGACCGACAAGAATATAGTAGGTTAAACTTTAAAATTAATGGAGCCTATCTTTGGCGACCCAATCCAAAGCAATTTTGGCAAGTATCTTTGGTTGATTTAAACCTAATTTTTACAAATAATCAAACTAAGGAATTCATAGGTTACCTTGAAGATTTGCGGAAAAAAGGGAACAATTTAGGGCAAAGTTTTAATAAATCTTTCGTCTCGACCATTAATGCTTCCTACACCTATACGGATGATCCATACGGACAAATTACAAGAGGAAGATATTTAAGAATATTAGTAGAATCTGGGGGAACAACATTAAATTTCTTTCCAAAAGGGCGAATTGGCTTCATTTCGAGCCTTTATGATAGTTTACAATTTTTTAAATTTGCAAGAGTGAATCTCGATTTTAGGCAATATATTGGAGTAGGGCTAAGGAAAAAATCAAGTTTCGCCTACAAAATCAACGCTGGATTTGCCTATTCGTATGGAAGCGAACGAAATTTGCCTTATGAAAAAAACTTCTTTATAGGAGGACCCAGTAGCATCCGTGCATGGCGACCAAGAACTCTTGGACCTGGTTCAGATTCAACTTCTCAACTTTTAGATAAACCTGGAAGTATTATCTTAGAAACCAGTGCAGAATATCGTTTTAAGATACTAAGATTTTCGGGAGATTACAATTTGAATGGTGCATTTTTCGTGGATGCGGGTAATGTGTGGCGTTTTCAAGGGCAGAATACGGAAGGAACAATTGGAAGTGATTTCCAGTTTAATCGTTTTTATAAAGAAATTGCCGTAGGAACAGGCTTTGGCGTAAGAATAGATCTATCTTTTTTTGTAATACGTTTTGATGGAGCAGTAAAAGTGATAGACCCGTCACAGGTTGAGGGGAATCGTTGGGTGTTGTTTAAAGATAACGAAAATTTTAGGGGAAACATTAAAAATAATGGAAATCCGTTGGTTTTCAATTTTGGGATTGGCTATCCATTTTAAATTAATTTTAACAATGAAAAAGGTAATATTTTTTCTTATTGTTATTGCTTTTAGCTTTCGGATACAAGCTCAAAAGCCAACCATAATATATTTGGTTCGTCATGCTGAAAAAGTGACAACCGACCCAAATGATAAAGACCCTTTACTCACAGAAAAAGGTCAAAAAAGAGCGTTGGATTTGGCAAAAAAATTAAAGAGACAAAAAATTTCTGCTATTTATTGCACTGATTATCAACGTATTAAATTAACGGTTCAACCTATTGCGGATAAGCAAAATATTGCAATCATAATTTATGAACCTAAGAATTTAAAAGGGTTTGCTGAGAAAGTTTTGCAGGATAATAAAAGCAAAAAGGTATTAATTATTGGACATTCAAACACGGTCTTAGAAACGATTGAAGCGTTGGGCGGTAAAAGACCAGTTGCCTCTTTATCTGATAATGAATACAATTATTTTTTTACAGTGAAAATTTCTGAGGAAGGGTTGGTTGAAGTTGAATCTATGCGTTATGGTGAAGGAAATAGTGAAAATAATAACTTTGATACAATGAAGGGGAAATAAATTTGAAAACTAAAATAAATCTGCCATTCTGTCATATTTTTTCGTAAATTTGCCTTATAATTCACGACGCTTACAAAATCATGAGAGACTTAGAAATACTTACAGAAACGGATAAAGAATCCTTAGAATTGCCCCGCACGTCGTTAGAAGAGAATAATGTAACAGGCAAAAGAAAATTATACATTGAAAGTTATGGATGTCAGATGAATTTCTCTGATTCTGAAATAGTTACCTCAATTCTACAAGAAGGTGGATATTCCACAACTGCTAATTTTGAAAACGCTGATGTTATTCTTTTGAACACTTGTGCGATTCGTGAAAACGCTGAACAAAAGGTTAGAAATCGCTTGAATAATTTTGGTTATTTAAAGAAAAAACGCCCTGATTTGGTCGTGGGCGTGTTGGGCTGCATGGCTGAACGTTTAAAAACGAAATTTTTGGAGGAAGAAAAAATCGTGGATATTGTCGCTGGACCAGATTCTTACCGAGACCTTCCAAACCTCCTTAGTGAAGCCGAAGATGGACATAAAGCCATCAATGTTTTTCTCTCAAAAGAAGAAACTTATGCCGATATTTCCCCCGTTCGTTTAAATTCCAATGGCGTAACCGCCTTTGTTTCCATCATGCGTGGCTGTGACAATATGTGTTCGTTCTGCGTTGTGCCATACACCCGTGGTCGTGAACGTTCTCGTGATGTTTACTCAATTATTAAAGAATGTCAGGATTTATTGGATAATGGTTACAAGGAAGTAACGCTTTTAGGGCAGAATGTAGATTCTTACAAATGGACTTCAGAAGACGGCTTGGAGAAAGTGAATTTCGCACAACTTCTTGAAAGAGTGGCACTTATCAGTCCTGACTTGCGAGTTCGTTTTTCAACTTCACATCCAAAAGACATTACCGATGAAGTGCTTTATACCATCAAAAAGTATGAAAACATTTGTAAATATATTCATCTACCTGCCCAAAGTGGAAGTAGTCGTATTTTGAAAATGATGAACCGCACTTACGACCGTGAATGGTATATAAATAGGATTGATTCCATCAGAAATATTTTGGGCGAAGATTGTGGGATTTCGCAAGATATGATTGTTGGATTTTGTACTGAAACTGAGGAAGATCATCAGCAAACACTTTCGTTGATTGAGTACGTAAAATATGATTATGGTTATATGTTTTCTTATTCAGAACGTCCTGGAACGCCTGCCGCCAAGAAATACGTGGATGATATTCCTGCCAAAGTAAAGCAAAAACGCTTGGCAGAAGTGATTGATTTACAATTAAAATTGTCCTTGGAAAGAAATAATAGAGCCATCGGACAAGTGCAAAAAGTATTAGTAGAGGGCTTTTCAAAGCGTTCAGAAGATTTTTTACAAGGACGAAACGACCAAAATAAAAAGGTGATTTTTCCGAAAGAAGTACATAAAAAAGGAGATTATGTGATGGTGAAAATTACGTCTTGTTCATCAGCTACCTTAAAAGGGGAACCCGAAAATTCTTAAATTTAAAGACAATGCAAAGATTCCAGGTACAACAAACGGATTTACCGTATTACACATATCAAGACTATAAAACATGGGAAAATCAGTGGGAACTCATTGGAGGTTTACCTTTTTCCATGTTCCCATTACCGACAGTCAGGCATCAACGATTAAATAAATTAATTGTTAGAATCTTAGATAATGAATTAGAACGTAATGGTTGCGGTGATTGTGAAGCAATGATGCCAATCGACTGGAAAATTGATGAAAATACTATCGTTCAGCCAGATGCTTCCATTATTTGTTCAGAATTAGATGCAAAATATATCACGAATACCCCAAAACTCGTTTTTGAAATCTTATCTCCTTCCACTCGTAAGAAAGATTTGACAATAAAATTTGAATTGTATCAATTAGAAAGAGTTAAATATTATTGTATAGTTGATCCTGAAAACACAGTTGCTACTATCTATCAGTTAATTGATGGAAGGTATCGCCAAGTATTTGAATCTCAGAATGATACCTATATTTTTATAATTGAAGATTGCGAAGTAGTATTTGATTTTAGTAAAATTTGGAAGTAAAACCTATGCAAATTCAAGAATTACAATCCATAAAAGCTCGTTTCGGTATCATTGGAAATTCTCCCAATTTGAATCATGCCATTGAAGTAGCTGGACAAGTTGCCCCAACTGACATGACAGTTTTAATCACGGGTGAAAGTGGTTCTGGAAAAGAGTCTTTTTCTAAAATAATTCACAACCTTTCTGCTCGCAAACACGGTCAATTTATTGCCGTTAACTGTGGAGCAATCCCCGAAGGAACCATTGATTCTGAATTATTCGGGCATGAAAAAGGAGCGTTTACAGGAGCAATTGATGCAAGAAAAGGCTATTTTGAAGTAACAGATGGCGGAACAATTTTCTTGGATGAAATTGCAGAAATGCCTCTTGGAACGCAAGCACGCCTATTACGAGTCCTTGAAAATGGAGAATTCATCCGTGTAGGTTCATCAAAAGTTCAAAAAACGAATGTGCGGGTAGTGGCGGCAACAAATATCAATTTGATGACTGCTGTTGAACGTGGAAAATTCAGAGAAGATTTATATTATCGATTAAATACTGTACCAATTTTCGTGCCTCCGCTTCGTGATAGAGGGATGGATATTGAGTTGTTATTTAGGAAATTCACTACTGATTTTGCGGAGAGATATCGTATCAAACCGATTCAATTAACACCCGATGCTCAGCAAATTTTATTGTCACAAAGATTTCCAGGCAACATTCGTCAATTAAAAAATTTGGCAGAACAAATTTCAATTTTAGAGGTAGATGAGAGAATTATTGATGCTAATAAATTGACACATTATTTACAAATGAATAATGGACAGTCAATTAGTAATAGTCTGATTCGCAGGAATTTAGAAGACAAACAATCGGATAATTTTTCAGAAAGAGAGTTACTTTACAAAATTCTCTTTGATATGCGAAAGGACGTGACCGAATTGAAAAAGATGTTTTTAGAGGTATTAAAAAATGGGGAAATTAGTCCTGAAATATTGAAGGGAAATGAAGGTTTATTCCAGAATTTAGAACCTGAAAGAACATTTCAATATCAGCCGAATTTGAATCAGCTCGAAACAAATCCTACCCGAATTTTAAATGGACATAATAATTATCAACCTAATCCTGAATTAACAATTATTAACTACAACGGTGAAAATCAGGAAAATAAAAATGGTTTTATAGACGTTACTCACGAAGCCGAAGAAGTATCTTTCTCACTCGAAAAGCAAGAGAAAGATATGATTATCAGGGCTTTACAGAAAAATAAAAACAAAAGGAAATATGCTGCACAAGACTTGGGAATCTCAGAAAGAACCCTTTACAGAAAAATTAAACAGTATGATATTGAGGAAGATTGAGTCAGTTATCAGTTATCGGTTATCGGTTATCAGTTGTCGGTTATCAGTTATCAGTAAACAGTTATCAACAAACAGTTATCAGGCTTATGTAAACGGTTATCTGTCAGTTTTAAATAAAGTCAAAAAACTATTCTTTAAATTCAAAATGTTTACCGTTTACTGTTTACTGTTTACTGTTACCAGTTCACTGTTTACGAGTTGTTACACCTTCCGAGGGGCGAGTCTTGACCCAAATTTGAAGACAATTCAAATTCAAAATTTCCAATTTCAAACGGCAGGTGGACCTCCAAATTTGAGTTTGCAGTTTAATGAGAAGTTAAAAGAATATTTTCAGAGAAATACGTCCTTAAAAACTGCTAACGTTAATCCTGATTTGATGTTTGAAGGTGCAATCACAGGCTTTACAGTCGAACCAAAAGCAGCTTCTTCTGATGATAAAGGTGGTTTGAATCGCTTGACAATCACTATTTCAGTAAAATTTACTAATGCCAAAAACGACGAAAAAAGTTACGATCAAGAATTTTCTTTTTACCAAGATTTTGCTCAAACTCAAACCATCACAGCCGTACAAGGTGAATTAGTACCCAAAATTTTAGACCAAATTGTTTTAGATATTTTCAATAAAACCGCTGGGGAATGGTAATTTTCGATGCGTCCGACGCTTCGGTTTGAAGTTCGTTTTTCGATACTTGGAAAATTATTCGTTATCTCACAAACCGAACTCAGAACCGAAAATCAAACATCAAAATCCGAACATTAAAATAAAATGAATAAAGACGTATTTTCATATCTCGTTGCTCACCCCGTTAATCTTTCGATCTCGGATGTAAAAACGATGGAGGCGATTACTAAACAATATCCATACTGTCAATTAGGGCATACTTTATTGGCAAAAGGATTTCATACGCATTATGCAGAGGAATTGGCTTTCGAGAAAATTCGTCATGCTTCTGCCCATGCACTTAGTCGTAATGCACTACGCAAACTGATAAATGGTAGTTTTCGGAACGAAATTAGTTCTACCTTACACCCGAAATTCGATTCAGAATATTTACGGAAGTTTACGGAAGTGCCTGCAAATCAAACCAGCAATTCTTCCGAAGATGACATAATTGAGCAAACAGAATTGATTTCTAATATTGATTTGTTAACTAACTCATCTGCTGTTGAAGATTTATTATTAGACGATATTGTGCAAAGAAAGCAATTACAAAATTCTATTATTGATAGTTTCTTAATGAAAGATCCTGGACTTATTAGAACAACTAAAAGTCAATTGGAAGCAATGGGGAAACAGGAAGATTTATCAATTGGAAGTGCCAAATTAGAAAAAGGGATTGTGACTGAAAGTTATGCCAAAATTCTGACCATGCAAGGGCGTAGAGATAAGGCAATAGAGGTCTATGAGAAATTAATTTTGAAATTTCCAGAAAAAAAGGCGTACTTTGTAATCAAAATTCAAGAATTGGCATAGGTTATGTTAGTTAAATAGTTAAAAAAGTTTTTCGGTTAAAAAGTTAAACTTTCAGAATTTTAACTTTCTAACTGTCAAACTTTGTAACTTTTAAACATAATGAAATCCTTAAATTAATTAAAAAATAAACAAAATGTTCGGAGCAGTTATCGTAGTTATTTGCATCATTGCAGTCTTATTAGTTTTTGTAGTATTAATTCAAAACCCAAAAGGCGGTGGTCTTTCTGGTGAATTTGGAACGGCAGGTGCAAGCCAAATGTTTGGCGTACAACGCACAGGTGACCTTTTAGAGCAAATTACTTGGGGAGGAGCAATTACTATTGCGTTGTTAGTTTTAGCAACAAAATTTATCACTCCTACTGAAACAGGTAGTGGTATTGAATCACAAAACGTAGAAGCTGCGAAGAGCAAAGCAGGTATTACTGCTCCAACAACGCCAGCACCAAACCCTACGGCACCAGCAACAAATCCAACAGCACCTGCAACACCTGCACCTGCGAAGAAATAACTTTTAGTATTTAGTGAGAAAGGAGTGCTTTAATCGGCACTCCTTTTTTGTTGACATAATCTATTTAATGAGTATGTCAAATCGTGTTTTGACTTAGGATTCAAATCATGATTTGTCAGAAAAACTGACAATTTTGCAGAATTTTAGGCAATGGCATAAAATATGACGAAATTTGTGTTATTACGTGAAAGGTTTTGGGTGTTAGATTTTAGTAATTGCATTTTTCTTTTGCTGAAACCTAACACCCAAAACCTAAAACCTAATAAAAAACCTAAAAAAATAATTTAAAAATAAATATCAAATCAATGTCAACAGTTAGTATTAAGCCTTTGGCTGACAGAGTTCTGGTTGAACCAGCAGCCGCAGAAGAAAAAACATCATTCGGAATTTATATTCCTGATAATGCCAAAGAAAAACCTCAAAGAGGAATTGTGATTGCGGTAGGTGCTGGCAAAAAAGATGAGCCAATGACCGTTGCAGTTGGAGACACTGTATTATACGGTAAATATTCTGGAACTGAAATCGCAGTTGAAGGAAAAGATTACTTAATCATGCGTGAGAGCGATATTTTCGCAATTCTTTAATTTTATTCGTGAGTGGTGTTTTTTGAGTTGTGATTATCCATATTCACCACATTTTAATAGTTAATAATAAATTAGTTTTGAAATTTCAGATTAGTGTTGGCTGGTTAAAACCTAACCCCTAATCCCCAATCCCTAAACAACAAATGGCAAAGGAATTATTTTTTGACACGGATGCACGTGACAAATTGAAAAAAGGTGTTGATACGTTGGCAAACGCAGTGAAAGTAACGTTAGGACCAAAAGGACGTAATGTCATTATTGATAAAAAATTCGGTTCACCAACCATTACGAAAGATGGTGTATCGGTAGCAAAAGAGATTGAATTGGATGATCCTGTTGAAAATATGGGTGCTCAATTGGTAAAAGAAGTAGCTTCTAAAACGGCTGATCAAGCGGGTGACGGAACAACAACGGCAACAGTTTTGGCTCAGGCAATCTATACAATTGGTTCTAAAAACGTTGCAGCGGGTGCAAACCCAATGGATTTGAAGCGTGGAATTGATAAAGCGGTTTTAACAGTTGTGGCTTCTTTGAAATCACAGTCGAAAGCCATTGAAACTTCTCAACAAATTGCCCAAGTTGCCACAATCTCAGCAAACTCTGATTTGACAATCGGAACAATGATTGCTGATGCGATGGAAAAAGTGGGTCGTGAGGGCGTGATCACAGTTGAAGAAGCTCGTGGAACAGAAACGGAAGTCAAAACCGTAGAAGGTATGCAATTCGACCGTGGATATTTATCTCCCTATTTTGTAACCAATACTGAGAAAATGGAAGTTGAATTAGAGCGACCATTTATCTTGATTTCAGAAAAGAAAGTTTCTTCAATGAAAGAATTGTTGCCAGTACTGGAAGTTGTTGCACAAACGGGTCGCCCGTTGTTAATCATCGCAGAAGATGTGGATGGTGAAGCATTGGCTACTTTGGTGGTAAACAAAATCCGTGGAGCCTTGAAAGTTTCTGCCGTGAAAGCCCCAGGTTTTGGCGATCGTCGTAAGGCAATGTTGGAAGATATTGCAGTATTGACGGGCGGAACAGTAATTTCAGAAGATCGTGGTTTCAAATTAGAGAACGCAACGATTGAATATTTGGGACAAGCTGAAAAAATTATTATCGACAAAGACAACACCACTATTGTGAATGGTGATGGTGAAAAAGATGGTATAACGGCTCGTGTAAACCAAATTAAATCACAAATTGAGAACACAACTTCTGATTATGACCGTGAAAAATTGCAGGAACGTTTAGCTAAATTAGCAGGCGGTGTAGCAATTCTTTACATCGGAGCGGCAACAGAAATTGAAATGAAAGAGAAAAAAGACCGTGTCGATGATGCCCTTCACGCTACTCGTGCAGCCGTTGAAGAAGGAATCGTTGCGGGTGGAGGCGTTGCATTTATTCGTGCAATCACGGCTTTGGAAAATCTACAAGGTGAAAACGAAGATCAAACAACTGGTATCAACATCATCCGCCAAGCCATTGAGTCTCCTTTGAGAACAATCGTGGCGAATGCAGGTGGTGAAGGTTCAGTAGTTGTTAATGCTGTTAAGGCAGGAAAAGACGACTTCGGGTATAATGCTCGTGAAGATAAATACGAAAATATGTTGGCTGCGGGTATTATTGACCCAACGAAAGTAACTCGTTTGGCTTTGGAAAATGCCGCATCAATCGCAGGATTGTTATTAACGACAGAATGTGTGATTGCAGACAAACCAGCCCCAGCAGAAGCAGGTCACTCACACGGTGGCGGTGGAATGGGCGGAATGATGTAATTCTGATTGGTTTTAAGTAACAAAAACTCCCCTTGAATTTTAATTCTTGGGGAGTTTTTGTTTGATATATTTCTACTTAAATTTCTTCCCCCAAATATTTATCAATCCAATAATGAGCTAAATAAATAACAGGCGTAAGCAAAATTGCAGTCGTAAATTTATACAAATAACTATTTAGAGATGTCGAAACCCATTGTGCAATTGTCCAATTACCGAATAAAACGAAGGCAATTCCAATAACTACAAAACTGTCAATCAATTGAGACACTAAGGTTGAACCAGTGGCACGAAGCCAAATCTTTTTGCCATTTGTTTTACCTCTGATATAATGAAATACCGAAGCATCCAATAATTGACTAATTAAAAAAGCTGTGAGTGAACCCGTGATAATTCCCAAACCTTGTCGGAAAATTTTACTAAAAGCAGTATTGATATTAAAATTATCTGTTCCTTTATTTACCTCAATCCAAAAGTCTGCGGGACTCAATAAGGTTGCTCCGTAGATGATTATAAAGCAGTAAGCAATAAATCCAGCCGTCAAGTAGGAAACTCGCTGAACGCCTTTTTTGCCAAAATATTCATTAATAATATCGGAAGTAATGAACACAAAGGGCCAGTTTAAAGCACCAGCTGGTTGATTCAAATCCCAAGTGCCTAAGAAGGAATGCAAATGAAGTGGTTGAAATCCAAAAGTGCCTTCAACGGAAAAAATTTTAACGCCAATTATCTCAGCAACAATTGCATTTGAAAGAAAAATTCCGAAAAGAACGATAAAGAGTTTGGTTTTTTTTGAGTTGAATAGTGAAGTGTCAATAGTCATTACAGTCTTTTTTAAGCAATTAATGAGCATAAAATTATAAGAGGTATCTATGCGTGCAATAACCTCAAACATAAATAACTACAATTTCTTAGGTTTTGTTTTGTTATGATTATTGGATTTAAACAGTAATTTACAGAAATGATCTATAACTTTTTACGGTTATTTTCAAAGTGCAATCCGATTTTATCCATTGCGATTCCTAATTGTTCCAGGTGCGGAAGAAAAACAATTCTAAAATGGTCTGGCTCCATATAGTTAAATCCTTTTCCTCCAACCACTAAAATTCGCTGGTCTTCTAACAAACTTAACACAAAATCACCATCATTTTTAAAATTAAATCGCTTCAAATCAATCTTTGGGAAAAGGTACATGGCTCCTTTTGGACGGACGCAAGTAATTCCTGGAATATCAACCAACTTTTGGTGTGATAGCTCCATTTGTTTATATAATCGTCCAGAAGATATTATTAAATCGTTGATGGATTGATAACCACCCAAGGCGGTCTGTATTCCGTATTGCGTGATAACATTGGAACAAAGACGCATAGAAGCCATGAAAGAAAGTCCTTCAATGTAAGATTTTGCTTTATGTTTTGCTCCCGTAAGAATCATCCAACCACCCCTAAAACCAGCAGCACGATAATTTTTTGACATTCCCCCCATTGTAATTATTAAAGTATCTTCAGACATACCCGCAGTTGAATGATGAATGGCTCCGTCGTAAAGAATTTTATCATAAATCTCATCAGCAAAAACAATCAATTTGTGTTTTTCAGCTAAACGTACAATTCCTTCAACAATCTCTTTTTCATAAACCGCACCCGTTGGATTATTGGGATTTATCAACACAATTCCACGAGTTTTATTTGTAATTTTTGATTCAATATCTTTCAAATCTGGGTTCCAATCTGATTCTTCGTCACACACATAATGAACGGGCGTACCACCTGCGAGGCTCACTGAGGTTGTCCAAAGAGGATAATCAGGTGAAGGAATAAGGATTTCATCATTTGGATTAAGTAAAGCAGTCATCACCAAAGCAATTAATTCACTTACGCCGTTACCGATAAAAACATCATCAATTTCAATATTTTTCACTCCTTGACTTTGGTAATATTGCATTACGGCTTTGCGGGCAGAAAACAATCCTCGAGAATCTGCATATCCTTGTGCATTGCGGATATTCATAATAATATCGTGAATAATTTCATCGGGTGTTTCAAAACCAAATGCTGCGGGATTTCCGATGTTTAAAGAAGTGATTTTATAGCCCTCACGTTGTAATTGAAGGGATTTTTCATAAACAGGACCTCTAATATCATACCGAAGAGAATCAAGTCGGGAGCTTTTTAATATATCCATTTTATCACAGGTATCAGTTACCAGTTATCAATTATCAGAATTTCCTAAAAATTAATAATTAAAATTATATTTAGGGGATTTGCAAAGGTCTTAAAAAATTGGAAAACTTTAATACAATAAAATAGAAATGGGTAAGAAATGTTTAGTTCCTTACCCATTTATTAAAATAAATTATTTTGTATAGGATTTCAAGTAATGTTATCGCCTTTTTTCAAACCATTGTTCAAACAGAAAATTAATTGGTTCATTGTCTGTTTTATAAGAAATTTGAACAAATTTTGCTCTTGGATTTGCTTCCAAAAATACACCTCCACGCATGGATTGACCTGGTTGAAGCGTTGAGGTTCTAAAATTATCTTGCGACCAAACTTGACCTTCCCGATTTAATTGATCCATTTTTGAGTAATAATTCGTGTGGTCAATAATTCTTTTAACTTGGGCAACTTGTACGACCGTCTCCGCTACTTGTGCGGTTCGCCAAGCACTTTCTGAATGTCTTCCTGAACTGGCAATTACAGCAACAATACCTCCCACAAACAAAAAGGTATTTACAATTCTTGCCCGTTTTATTTTCGCTTCTTGATTTGCTATTTCTTGTTGAACATAATTTATTTGTTGCTGAGGTTCAATTCCTTGATATGAATAAAGATACTTTCCATCTGCTGAAACCAAATTTTGCTTATTTTCATCAAGCGGTATGAAAGTAAAATCTTTGGGCGAAATTGTCATTGGTTGATTTGTATTATTGAAAACTTCAACATCAAAAACCATGTATTTTTCAAAAAAACCATCGTAAGAGGCTACAATCTTAATCCCATCTTTTTCTTGTTTTACAATTTGTTTTCCACCGTCAAAAACACTTTCTTGTTCAACTGGACGTAATCTCATCACACTCGTTGTAGAACACGAAAACATCGAACCTAAAAAAAACATATATAATGATGATTTAAACCATTTCATGATTTTATTTTTTAAAATTAATACACTGAAATCATACAAAAGACATTCAAATTTAAGGAAACCCCTATTCATAAAATAGAAATATTTTAAAAATAATTAGGAGTTAAACGTATATTAACTCACTGTTTTTCAAATTAATACAGCATTATTGATAAAAAATACATAAAATAATTCAAGTTTTTTCTCTAAACGACTTGCATTTTTATTCAAAAAAGACGTACCTTTGCAAAACCTAAACACAACGAGAGTATCGAAAGAGAGACTAAATGTGTTGAGGAGAGTTGCCTGAGAGGCCGAAAGGAGCCGTTTGCTAAACTGCCGTACCTCACAAGGGTACCGAGGGTTCGAATCCCTCACTCTCCGCAAAATTGATAGAAGTAAGATCATTTTTTTCGATTTTGTAATAGGTTATTATTTTCGGGGTGTAGCGTAGCCCGGTATCGCGCCTGCTTTGGGAGCAGGAGGCCGTAGGTTCGAATCCTGCCACCCCGACTAAAATAGTTATCATTTATGGTAACTATTTTATTTTAAAAGGTTCCGTAGCTCAGTTGGATAGAGCAACAGATTTCTAATCTGTGGGTCACAGGTTCGAATCCTGTCGGGATCACTAAAAACCTCTCATACACACTGTATGAGAGGTTTTTTTGTTTTTTGGATAGTTTATGGGATAGTAGAAAATAATTTAAAAAAGTTGAAATATTTTCACTTCTCCCTTAACAATATACAAAAATCAATTAAGTCTTATCTTAATAACTAAAATAATTACATTTGCTATACAAACCTCTTTCTATCCATAACGGAATCACTTTGCTTAGGTAACTCGCCCGTATAGATTGAGGTTTTATCTTTAAGAATGATATTTTTATTTGTATTAGTGTATCATCTTTGTATTCAAACAAAAAATAAATCATAACAAGAAAACTAATTAACGACATATAAATTTTTAGCGTTTAGCTTAAAAATCCTGCCTAATCAAAACCTGAGAAATTTTGTAGCACAGCGGGAAACGAAGCAAGAAACGTCATGCGGCATGCGTGGCGTTACTTCGTTTTGCTGTGCAGGTCTTCTCAGGTACCTTGATGGGCAAACGAGTAACGTTTCACGCTATTTTTATGTCCATACGCAACCGCATGGAACTCAAACAACTCCTCGAAAATACACTCAAAAAAGAACCGAATTTTCTGACCGACAAAGGTGAAATTAAAAAATGGGTTGTGATAAACAAAGCTCAAAATTTTGACGAAACCTTGATTGGATTACTTTTGAGTAAACCTCAATTAAAAGCTGAATTCTTTAAGGAAATTAAAGGTATTTTTGTTTTTAACATCAATATTTTTACTGATTTTATTGAGCAGAAAGAATTTTTGGACGATAGTTACACCAAATTTGCGAATAAAATTGGAATAACAATCGGTGGAAAATTTTTACGCCAACGAAATGAAGTCTCTTTAGTGTGGCCTTATAAAGATTGCATATTGGAAGGAGGACAAAGCCGTGAAGAAGATTCTCGCAAAGAGATTTTTTTTAACGAATTACTGTCCCAAGATGAAATAACGCAACTTTTAGAGCCAAAGGTTGTAACTAATGTAAAGTATTTTGGTGATACTCAAGAACTTATCCCTACTTCTAATTTACTCATCAAAGGCAATAATCTATTAGCCTTACACAGCCTCAAAAAGAAGTTTACAGGAAAAGTAAAACTAATTTATATTGACCCTCCATATAATACTGGAAATGATGGTTTCCGCTATAATGATTCATTTAACCATTCTTCATGGCTGACTTTTATGAAGAATAGGTTAGAAATAGCAAAGACATTATTGAGTGATGATGGAAGTATATGGATGAACGTAGATGATAGAGAAGCCCATTATTTAAAGGTGCTTGGAGATGGTATTTTTGGAAGAGATAACTTTATTGCAAATGTTATTTGGCAAAAGAAGTTTGCTCCTCAAAATGATGCAAAGTTTTTTTCTGACAACCATGACCATATTTTAGTTTTTAGTAAAAATATCAAGACTTTTAAGATGAACTTACTTCCTCGAACAGAGGAAATGGATAATAGGTATAAAAATCCTGATAAAGACTATCGAGGAATATGGACTTCTGATAATTTATTAGTAAAAACATACTCGGCTTCTTACGACTATCCAATTACGAATCCAGTTGGTAGAGTCATTAACCCTCCAAATGGGAGTTGCTGGCGTGTTTCAAAAGAAAAATTTGAGCAACTTAAAGTAGATAATAGAATTTGGTTTGGAGAAGATGGAAGCAATGTACCACGCTTAAAACGATTTCTAACAGAAGTAAAACAAGGTATGACTCCTGTTACGATATGGAGCTATTCAGATGCGGGTCATAATCAAGATGCAAGAAGAGAATTGTTTGAATTAGGAGATAATTTATTTAAAACACCTAAACCCGAAAAGCTCTTACAAAAAATCATATTAATCGGTTCAAATGAATCAGATATAGTATTAGATTTTTTCTCAGGAAGTGGTACAACAGCAGCAGTTGCCCACAAAATGAAAAGACAATATATTGGGGTTGAGCAAATGGATTATATTGAAACAGTAACGGCAGAAAGACTTAATAAAGTGATTAAAGGTGAGCAGGGAGGAGTTTCAAAAGCCGTCAATTGGCAAGGAGGTGGCAGTTTCGTCTATTTAGAACTCAAAAAGCATAATGAAAATTTTGTAGAAAAAATTAGAGATGCAGAGAATTCCGAAGCGTTATTAAAGATTTGGGAGGATATGAAAGAAAAGTCTTTTCTGAATTACAATGTTGATATAAAAAAGCAAGATGCGAATATTGAGGATTTTAAAACATTTACCCTCGAAATTCAGAAACAGCATTTGGTGACATTATTAGACAAAAATCAGTTGTACGTTTCTATGTCAAATATGAATGACACTGATTGTGGGGTTACAGAGGAAGAGAGGACTTTAACTAAAACGTTTTACCAAAATGACTAATAAAGATAAACCATTTTTATACGATACACTTGCAACAGAAGTTGGTAAAAACAACATTAAACGTATTAGTTTACCAATTGCTCTTACCGATAATTTAAACCCCAATTTTGGAATACGCCCTTACCAAAAGGAAGCATTTCAACGTTTTATAGCATTTGAAAAGGAAGATTTTGAAGGAAAGCCTTCCATACCTTACCATCTACTTTTCAATATGGCAACTGGAAGCGGCAAAACCTTGATTATGGCGGGATTGATATTGTATTTGTACGAAAAAGGACACCGTAATTTCTTGTTTTTTGTTCATAGCAATACGATTATTCAAAAGACAAAAGATAATTTCTTGAATAGTTTATCAAGCAAATATTTGTTCAATAATAAAATCATTTTCGACAATAAAGAAGTTGTACTAAAAGAGGTTCTTAATTTTGAAGATGCTGATAATGAGAATATTAATATTTGTTTTACTTCAATTCAACAACTACATTCTAATCTTAATAATGCAAAAGAAGGAAGTTTAACGTATGAAGATTTTAAGGATAAAAAGATAGTTTTGATTGCCGATGAAGCCGATCATTTTAATGTTTCAACGCAAAGTAAATTGAATTTTGATGGGAATTGGGAAGAAACAATCTTGAAAATATTTAAACAGAATCTTGATAATTATCTCTTAGAATTTACGGCTACTTTGGATTATGAAGATAAAAAAATCTTAGAAAAATATACGGATAAAGTTATTTTCAAATATGACTTGTATCAGTTTAGAAAGGATAAATATTCCAAAGAAATTGACTTGATACGTTCTTATTTTGATGAAAAAGAGCGGATGTTGCAAGCGGTTTTATTGAATCAATATCGTCAAGAATTAGCCTCGAAACATGGTATAAATCTAAAACCTGTGATACTTTTTAAGGCTAAACGAACGGTAGCGGAATCGGAACTTAACAAAGTGAAATTTCATAAGTTAGTGGCTTTGTTGCAACGAGCCTATATTT
>JANXML010000127.1 GCA_025354645.1 Arcicella sp.
CCAACCTTTGAATCTCTTGAAATATTTTTCATTTCGAATAGGTAATAAGAAGAAGCATTTATAAAAAACCCTTGTTTAAGTGAATTGTAAGCATTTTTCAAAGAATCAGAATCATTTCCTAATTCTGAAATTCCCCTCATCATTTGGTGGTGTTTGAATTGGTCTTCCTCAGTTTTGTGCATATCAAAAGCCGCCAAACTCATAATTACTTTACTTTTTTTAAATGAATGAGTGGACATATCTGTTGCATCAGCCGCACCAGTTTTATCTGCATCTTCGGTATAATCATTTCCATTAAAGAGTTCAAAAATTAAAAATTGTTTATCCATAATTGAATACATTTGAGCAGAATCCGCCATTGTGACGTGCATATCGCCGTTATTTTTTGTGTGGTCAAAAATAACTATGCTCTTTAGGGTTTTATTATCGGGGAATTTTTTTTGAACTTTAATGCTATACCCTGGCAAATCGGTGTAAAAAATACCTTCTTTAATGTTCAATGTGGTTTTGGTTGTTTTTATGTCATATAGAAGGCTGTACCCTTTTAAGTTAGCCCAAGGTAAGGCAACATTATTAAACCAAAAAGCAAAAATACTCATGATTAAAGCCACAACGAACATTGGCAACATTGCCCTGGTAATGGAAATTCCTGCACTTTTCATTGCCGTTAATTCAAAGTATTCTCCTAAGTTTCCATAAGTCATCAACGTTGAGAGCAACATTGCCAAAGGCAGGGCAATCGGAATAGTAATTAAACTAAAATAGAAAAATAATTTAAGGTATAAATCAATACCCAAATCTTTGCCAAAAAGATCAGCAAAATAGGCAACGATTAATCGCATTAAAAAGATAAAAATCACAACTGCCAAAGTCATAAAAAATGGTTGCCAGAATGATTTTAGGATTAATTTATCAATTTTTTTTATCATTGGTTGAAATATAAAAATGCTCGTGATTCGGATTGAAACACGAGCATCGTCCGTTCAATTAAGAACGTAAAATTACACAATTTTGATTTTTATTGTTGTTAAAATATCTTAACTACCCACGATTTCCTTCAATTTATAAATTAAATCTCCCCATAATTCTGTTAATTCATCTTCATCTGTATTCATTGAATAATCAACGATTTTTAAATAAGTTGAACCCGTTAGGTCGCTAACGTCCATTTTGAATTCAAGATAGTTATGGTCTTTTTCTTCAGTATTAGGTGGAACAAAATCAAATTTTGCGGATTTATTCAATCTTAATTGAGAAAGTTTAGCCACGTGACTTTCACCGTCCCATAGAAAATCGAAGGTTGTACTATCTTTTAAAATAACCTTTTCTGCAAACCACTGTTGCATACCTGAGGCTGAGCTTATGTATGGAAATAGCACCTTTGGAGATGCTCTCAACTCATATTCTGCGATAAATTTATGTTTACTCATATTATTGATAAGATTTAGCAAATTCAAAAAACAGAATTCGAGTATTTTAAAACCATCGGCAATAAAATACTCGAATTCTGTTTTGGCAAAGTTATAAATGTTCAAGACATTAGCAAACATTTTTTTATATTTTGCAAATTTTTACGTAAAATAAATTTCTTTCTAATTGATTATCAATTACTTATAACTTGAAATAATTTAATTTAATGAACCCTATTTTTCAAATAAAATAAAGTCTAATCTCTTGAAAATCAGTATTTTAAGGATTATTTTTAAAAAATAAGGAAAATGATTTGTCTTGAAATATTAAAATTCTTAATTTTGTATCACATTAATACTGCGGGATAGCTCAGATGGTTAGAGCGTAGGATTCATAACCCTAAGGTCGGCAGTTCGATCCTGCTTCCCGCAACTATAAAAGCCCTTACTGAATTTTTCGGTAAGGGCTTTTTTTAAGTTATAATAAGACCAATGATTTTATCTCAAATCCAATCGAACTACATTTTCTACATGATGCGTCTGCGGAAACATATCTACGGGTTGAACGGCTGTGACGGCATATTTTTCGTCTAAAATCGCTAAATCTCGGGCTTGAGTTGCGGGATTACAACTTACGTACACAATTCTTTTGGGTGCGGCTTCTAACAAAACTCTCACAACGGGTTCATCCATTCCCGCCCGTGGTGGGTCGGTGATAACGGTGTCTGGTCGTCCGTGTTGGCTTATAAAACCATAACTCAACAATTTTCGCATATCACCTGCGTAAAACTCTGTGTTGGTGATATTATTGATTTGAGAATTTACTTTTGCATCTTCAACCGCCATTTCGACATATTCTAATCCAATTACTTTTTTGGCTTGTCGAGCCACGAAATTGGCAATCGTTCCAGTGCCTGTGTATAGGTCATAAACCAACTCATCGCCCAATAAATCAGCGTATTCACGAGTGATTTTATATAATTCAAACGCCTGTTTTGAGTTGGTTTGAAAGAAAGATTTTGGTCCAACCCTAAATGATAAATCTTCCATTTCCTCCACAATGTAAGGTAATCCTTTCACATTTATAACCTCCAAATCAAAAAAAGTATCATTTCCTTTGGTGTTAATGATATAATTCAAGGAAGTAATTTCTGGAAATTTTATTGATAAGTGGTTCATTATCAAATCAATATCTTCGGGTTTGCAATACGCAAATTGAACAATTACCATCAAATCTCCCGTATTGGCAGTTCGGATAATTAAATTACGTAAAGCTCCTTTTTCTTGCTTAACTTGTTCATAATAGTCTAAATTATGAAGTTGGGTAAATGCTCGTAGTTCTAAACGAATCGCATTTGATGGATCTGGTTGGAGGTAACATTTTTCAATATCCAAGATTTTATCAAAACGTCGTGGAATATGAAAACCGAGGGCATTCCTTGAAAATTCTTCGCCTGAATCCATTTGTTCTTTCGTGAGCCAACGATTTTGCGAGAACGTATATTCCAATTTATTTCGATAATAAAACATATCAGCCGATGGAAAAATTGGCTTTATTTCGGGGAGATTAACTTTCGCAATTCGCTGCAAAGCATCCGTAACCTGACGGGTTTTGAAATCTAATTGTATCTGATAATCAATGTGTTGCCATTTACATCCTCCGCAAATTCCAAAGTGTTGACAAGTAATTTCGGTTCTAAATTTTGATTCTGGACGAATGTTGAAGGCAACGGCTTCCATGAAACTCTTTTTGGATTTCATCACTCGCAAATCAACCGTATCACCTGGAGCAACGGGTCCTTCAATAAAAATTACTTTATCGTCAATGCGACTGATACATTTCGCATCGGAGGCAAAATCTTCAACTAAAACGTTTTCGTAAATGGTATTTTCTTTTTTCTTCTTCATTGCAACCACATAGTTATCATAAGTTACACAGAAAACTACGTGAACATTGACACTACTTTTTAATTAATTAATTGTGATAAGGGCTACAAAAGTACGGATATTCAAAATTTATATTGATAAAAAAGTGCGAGTTTTGAAAAAATGAGGGAATTTTGCGGAAATATAAATCACAAACATGAAAGATAAAGTAGTTATCATCACGGGAGCATCATCGGGAATTGGAAAAGCTTTGGCATTTTCTTTTGGTCGAGGAGGAGCAAAAATTGTTATCACAGGGCGAAAAGAAGCTCCTTTGATGGAAGTTAGTCAGGAATTAACCAAAGCGGGCATTGAAAATTTTGCTTTGGTTGCTGACGTCAGTGTTGAAGCTGATAACATTGAAATGGTTGATAAAACCATTGGACAATTTGGAAAAATTGACATTTTGATCAACAATGCAGGGATTTCGATGCGTTCAATGTTTGCTGATTGTGATTTGAAAGTAATTAAATCGGTCATGGATATAAATTTTTGGGGAACCGTTTATGCTACTAAGTATGCTCTGCCTCATATCAAAGAAACCAAAGGTTCAATTGTGGGAGTTTCATCCATTGCGGGTTATAGAGGACTGCCAGTTCGCACGGGATATTCAGCTTCAAAATTTGCCGTAAATGGTTTTTTGGAGGCTTTGAGAACTGAATTGAGACATACAGGTGTTCACGTTTTAACGGCTTGTCCTGGCTTTACAGCTTCTAATATTCGAGTAGCTTCGTTAGGTTCGGATGGTAATTCAAAAGGTGAATCCATGCGAGATGAGGGAAATATGATGTCTTCAGAAGAGGTTGCGGAGAGGATTTTGGAAGCAGTAAAAAATCGTGATCGAGATATGATTTTGACTTTGCAGGGGAAAGCAATTATTTGGATTAATAAATTATTTCCAAAATGGGCGGATAAATTGACATTTGATACGTTGGCGAAAGAGAAAGATTCTCCGTTGGCAGTGAAGTAAAGTCTGAATTTGG
>JANXML010000125.1 GCA_025354645.1 Arcicella sp.
CTTTCGAGTCGGATTTACTTGGCTTAATTGATGAGAAAGCTCCCCCTCTGGGGGCGGGGGGGGCTGTATTTAAGGATGTTTCAAAAAAAGCGGGGATTTATCAGGCTTCAATGGGTTATGGTTTAGGAATTTCAGTGGCTGATATTAACAATGATGGTTGGGAAGATATTTACGTCAGTAACGATTTTCACGAAGATGATTACTATTACGTAAATCAGAAAAACGGCACCTTCAAAGAGGAAGCCAAAATCCGAATGGGGCATCAAAGTCGCTTTTCGATGGGGTCGGATATTGCAGATATCAACAACGATGGTTTCATGGATTTGATGACGTTAGATATGTTTCCCGAAGATGAAACCGTGGAAAAATCCTCGGCTGGCGAAGACCCTTTTGATATTTATCAGTATAAACTCGAATTCGGGTATTTTAATCAATATAGCCGTAACTGCCTTCAACTTAATCTGGGTGGACAAAAGTTTATTGATATTGCCCCAATGGCGGGCGTGTCGGCAACGGATTGGTCGTGGAGTACGTTAGTGAACGACTTTGATGGCGACGGAATCAAAGATATTTTTGTGGCAAATGGCATCGTAAAACGCCCAAATGATTTGAATTATATGAAATTCGTCATGGGAGATTCTCCGCAAAACGCTCAGTTCTCGAAAGAGGAATTTGATAAAAAAGCATTGGATTTAATGCCCGATGGCAAAGTGCATAACTATTTTTTTAAAGGAAATCAAAACCTGCAATTTGAAGATAAATCAATGTCTTGGGGTTTTGAAGAAGCAAATATAGCCAACGGAGCAAGTTACGCAGACTTGGATAATGATGGAGATTTAGAAATTATTACCAATAACATCAACGCCGAAGCCACAATTTATAACAATCAAAGTGTTGAAAAATTAGGAAATAGTTATTGTAAAATTAAGCTAAAAGGGGAAGGGCAAAACACGTTTGGAATAGGAGCGAAGGTGATGTTGAAAGTAAACGGTATTGAACAAACGCAGCAGTTGATGCCTACCCGTGGTTTCATGTCTGCCGTTGAACCCATTTTGACTTTCGGATTAGGGAAAAATGTTCAAACAATTGATACCGTAAAAGTCATTTGGGAAAGTGGGAAAATTCAAGTTCTGACGAAAGTAAAAGCGAATGCAGTTCTGATTTTAAGCGAACTTAACGCTGGCAGGGATCAAAGCCGTGCCAGCGTTATACAAGACAATCAATTTACTTTCGAGGAAGTTACAAACAAATTAAACCTTAATTTTACTCATAAAGAGAACCAATATTTCGATTTCAATCGGGAGTCCTTAATGCCTTTTAAAGTTTCAACGGAAGGTCCAAAAATTGCCGTTGGGGATGTGAATAATGATGGAAAAGAAGACCTTTATGTGGGCGGTGCAAGAGGTCAAGCAGGTGAATTATTCTTGCAAAATGAAACAGGATTTATAAATTCAAAACAACCAGATTTCATAAAAGATGCCCTTTTTGAAGATGTGGACGCTGTTTTTTTGGATATTGATAATGATAAAGACCTTGATTTATACGTAGTTTCGGGTGGAAATGAATTTTACGATAATATGCCCGAACAATTAGATAGAATTTATCGAAATGACGGTAAAGGGAATTTCACGAGAGATAAAAATGCTTTGCCTCTAATGTTCAGTAATAAGTCATGCGTAAAGCCTTTTGACTTTGATAAAGACGGTGATTTAGACCTTTTTGTGGGCGGTCGGGTTGTACCTTTTAACTACGGTAAAACGCCAAATTCTTACCTCTTGATTAACAACGGAAAGGGAGTTTTTACGGATAAAACCGCAGCATTAGCCCCTGAATTACAGACGGCAGGCATGGTGACAAACGCCGTCTGGGCAGATACGGACAGAGACGGAGACGCAGATTTAACCGTCATCGGTGATTGGATGCCGATTCAAACTTACCAAAATGATAAAGGAAAATTAAAGTTAATTGATAATGATTTATCAGAAAAAACGGGTTTCTGGCAAGGCATCGTTGCCAATGATTTTGATAGTGATGGAGATGTTGATTTTATGGTTGGAAACCTCGGATTGAACACAAAATTTAGAAAAAATCCAAAGGAAAATGCCTTGAAAATGTATGTGAAAGACTTTGATGGAAATGGAAGTACTGAGCAAATTTTGACCTACAAACGCAACGATAAATGGTTTCCTGTGGCAACAAAAGACGAAATGGGCAAACAAATGCCAAGTATTATTAACAAACGATTCACTGATTATTCGCTTTATGCAGGAAAAACAATTGAAGATATTTTTTATCCAGAACAGTTAGAAAAATCAGAAATTAAAGAAGTAAATACTTTCGAATCGGTTTATGTGGAAAACCAAGGAGGCAACAAATTCAAATTAAAACCTCTGCCAATTTTAGCCCAAACCTCCAAGATAATGACCTTGTTCTTAGATGATTATGATAATGATGGAATTAAAGATGTGTTAATTGGCAGTAATTTTTACGGCTCAAATATGTACCAAGCTCGTTATGATGCAAGTCATGGATTGATTCTAAAAAGCGATGGTAAAGGGAATTTCAAAACCATTACTCCAACCCAAAGTGGACTTATGTTGGAAGGTGAAATTCGAGATATTCAGAAGATTGTAATTAATAAATTACCATGTTATTTAATTGCAAGAAATAATAATAGTTTACAAGTTTTTAATAAAAAGTAGGATAGGTTTCCAACCTGTCTTTAATGATAATGACAGGTTGGAAACCTGTCCTACATATCCAAACCACATAAAAAATGAAAAACAAAAAACTTCTCCTTTGGTCATTAACGGTTGCGTTAAGTGGCTTTTTATTCGGTTTAGATACCGCTGTTATTTCGGGTGCTGAACAAAAAATTCAGGCTTTATGGTCGTTGAGCGATGCTATGCACGGTTTGGCAATTGCCATTGCTTTGTACGGAACCGTTTTTGGAGCGGCATTTGGCGGTTGGTATGCTGACAAATTAGGACGTAAAAAAGCCCTATTTTGGCTTGGAGCATTATTTTTTATCTCTGCCGTTGGTTCAGCGGTTGCCCAAGATGTTTATACGTTTATGGTATTCCGTTTCATTGGGGGACTTTGTATTGGTGCTTCTTCGGTAGTTTCGCCTCTGTATATTTCAGAAATTGCTCCTGCAAAAAGTCGTGGATTTTTAGTGGCTTTGTTTCAATTTAATATTGTTTTTGGAATCATGATTGCTTACGTTTCCAATTATTTATTTCAACAAATGGGAGGAGAGAGCGATTGGCGTTGGATGTTAGGAATTGTTGGAATTCCATCTTTAATTTTTACGGCTTTAACACTATTAATTTCCGAAAGTCCACGTTGGTTGATTCTTCAAAAAAATGATATTCAAGCGGCAAAAGCCGTTTTGAATGAAATTGACCCAGATTCTGCCGATAAAACCTTATCATCTATTTTGAATTCTCAATCGAATAATGCAAAAATAGGTCAAGTCAATTTCTTCTCAAAACAATATGCTCTTCCAATCTTATTAGCTTTTCTGATTGCATTTTTCAATCAAGTATCTGGCATAAATGCCATTATTTATTACGCCCCAAGAGTTTTTGAAATGGCAGGATTAGCTAAATCAAGTGCCTTGCTTTCATCGGTTGGCATTGGGCTTACTAACTTGATTTTCACCATGTTAGGCGTTGCATTAATTGATAAATTAGGCAGAAGAACATTAATGTTTATTGGGTCATTTGGTTATATTATTTCGCTTTCATTAATCGCCAGAGCATTTTATGCTGATCAATTTGATGGAATGACATTCTTTGTTTTTGCTTTCATAGCTGCCCATGCTATCGGACAAGGAGCGGTTATTTGGGTATTTATTTCAGAGATTTTCCCCAATGAAGTTCGTGCTTCGGGGCAAGCCTTTGGGAGTTTAACACACTGGGTTTTTGCGGCAATTATTACGAATATATTTCCCTATTTTTCGGGTAAATTTGGCGGAACACCAATCTTTATTTTCTTTACTGTAATGATGGTTTGCCAACTGTTATACGTCTGGTTTATGATGCCCGAAACAAAGGGTGTCGCTTTGGAAGATATATCAGTTAACAGTTAATAGTTATCAATAAACAGTTATCAATAAAAAAAATGCCGATTTGGAACTATTAATTCCAAATCGGCATTTTTTACCCCATACCTTAAAGATTATTCAAACATTAAATATAATGTAACTGTATGACTATTAAGCCGTTGTATATCTCTGGCATAAGGATTATTATTCGTTGGAGAAATAAACATATTCGTTATTCCATGTGAAAATCGCAACTCTGGCGTGAATTTGAAGTATTTAAAAAACTGTTCAAATCCAACCCCATATTCAAAAGATAAATCCCCTGTTTTAGTATCTAATCGTCTGGTCGAAGCTGCATTTTTCCTTACATTCGCTTCAATACCAATCTTAAAACCTGCATCCACAAACATTCTTGAATTGCCTCTTCTTTGTGATTTATATTTCAGTAAAAGTGGAATTTCTAACCACGTGGATTCTCGTAGCTCAGCAGGAAAATTAGGTGAATTATTAAAGCGGTAATCAACCTGACGACCATACAATGCAATGTTCATCCCCGTCTTAAAATCAAATCTATCTGTCAGTTTGAAATTTACTAAACCGCCCACTTGAAAAGCAAAATTACCTGGTGAAACAATTGTTACGGCAGAATCAGTTGCACTGGTTGAACCAAAATTCTTGCTGTGGTAAACATTAAATCTGGACGAACCAAATCCAAAAAGGAAGCCAAAATGGACGGTTTTATCATCATAAAATTCATCGTAAATCCGTTTATACTCATATTTTTGTGCGATTGAATTATGAGATAATCCAGTAATTAAAATACACAAAAAAACGACAAAAAGAATTACTTTCTGCCTACATAAATCGTACTGATGCCAAATGTGAGTGGTAAACATTGCGTATTGTTAAAGCCTGCCCGTTCAAATACCTTCATAAAATCGTTTCCTTCGGGAAATGCTTGTACTGAATCATACAAGTAAGTATAGGCGGAAGTGTCCTTCGAGACGATTTTGCCAACGGTAGGCAGAATATTTTTGAAATAAAAATTGTATAATTGCTTCATCGGAAATTTCTGAGGTTTTGAAAATTCTAAAACTACACAAGTCCCCCCCGATTTCATCACACGGCACATATCAGTTAATCCTTTTTCAAGATTTTCAAAGTTACGCACTCCAAAACTAACGATAACCGCATCAAAAGTATTGTCTTCAAATTGCAATTTTTCCGAATCTCCGCTTTGTAATGAAATTATAGATTCCACGCCAAGTTTTTTGATTTTCTCACGACCAAAACTTAACATTCCTTCCGAAATATCCACGCCCACAATTTTATCGGGCTTCAAAGCCAACGCCTCAATTGCAAAATCACCTGTACCCGTAGCAATGTCTAAAATCGTTTTGGGTTGAGTTTTCTTTAATAATTTAATGGCTTTTTTACGCCACAAAATATCAATGCCTCCACTCAATAAATGATTCAAAAAATCATATTTGGGTGAAACATTATCAAACATTTGGGCAACTTGCTCTTTTTTGGAAGCGTCTTGCTCTTTATATGGAACGACAGTCATTGGACAGCAGGCAGGAGATTGGCGGCAGTATTGAATTGCCATTTTCTCTTATACCTATATAGTTTAAAAATAGTACAACAAAATTACAATACACTTCTTAGATAAACCCTCATTTAAAAAGATTGTTTCTTTAAAAACCTGTTTTGTAATATTTATCGTAAATTGAAAAACAATCATCATCATTAAACAATCCATCAATGTATAACCTCGGGATTTATATCATGTCATTTTTTTTCATCGCAGGCGGTATTTACCACTTCGTGAAACCCAAATTTTATCTTTATATGATGCCTCCCTACATTCCCAATCATAAATTAATGGTTTTATTAAGTGGTGTTGCAGAAATTATTTGTGGCATTGGCTTACTTTTTTCAGCTACCCGTTCACTTTCGGCGTGGGGCATTATTGCAATGTTACTCATATTTTTTACAGTCCACATTTTCATGATTACTTCTGACAAATTTCATAAAATATCAAAAGTATTTTTGTGGGGTCGTATTGTTTTGCAATTTATGTTTATTTATTGGGCGTATTTGTATGTGTAGAAGAGGTTATTCTTTAATGATTCTCTTATTAAATATAGGACTTACGCAAAATTTGGGGTTTTCATTTTCATTCTTTCTATGACAAAGTTTTTAAGGGGTTCAAATTTTACTTGATAAATGGTTTCCCATGTTTGATAAGCTATCTGTTTGAGTTTATTCCATACCAGCATCGTACAAAATATGTGATTTCTCTGAGCATTCGCTTTTCTGCATTGGCACTTATCAATACCAGTTAGCTGTTTTACCTCTCTATTAAAAGATTCAATATTCCATCGCATTTTTTGCATTTTAGCAATAAATTCAACGGTATGAGGTCTCA
>JANXML010000197.1 GCA_025354645.1 Arcicella sp.
AGTAAAGAATAATAGCCAGTTGTGCATCGTGGCGGTGAAAAGATGTTCGGTATAATCATTATCTTTCGTAGCAACTGCCCGAGAACCAACTCCTCCTCTATTTTGTGCTTTGTATTCTCCAATTGGCGTACGTTTGATATATCCTTGATTTGAAACGGTGATTAACATTTCATCATCCGCAATCATATCTTCAACTGAGAATTCATCGTCAGTCATGTTGATTTGTGTGCGACGAGCATCTCCGTAACGTTCTCTAATATCAATACATTCATCTTTGATGATTTGCATTTGACGTTCTGGTTTTGCCAAAATATCTTCCAAATCTTCAATAACACGTTTAATTTCTTCGTATTCTGCCACAATTTTATCTCGCTCCATACCCGTCAAACGCTGTAAACGCATTTCGAGGATGGCTTTTGCTTGAATTTCAGAAAGTCCGAAATTAGATATTAAACCAGCCTGAGCCGTATTTGGGTCACGGGATTCACGGATGAGTTTGATAACGGCATCCAAATTATCGAGGGCAATGATGAAACCTTCTAAGATATGTATTCTCTTTTGGGCTTCACGCAAATCATATTGTGTTCTTCTCACAACAACTTCATTACGATGCTCAACAAAATGATGAATCAAATCTTTCAAATTCAAGGTATAAGGGCGACCTTTCACAAGGGCAACGTTATTAACAGAAAATGAAGATTGAAGAGCCGATTGCTTATAAAGATTATTCAGAATTACGTTCGGAACGGCATCACGTTTCAAATCAAAAACGATTCGCATTCCTTGACGATCTGACTCGTCTCGAATTTCCGAAATACCTTCAATTTTTTTATCATTCACCAAATCAGCACATTGTTTTATCAACGTTGCTTTATTGACCATGTAAGGAATTTCAGAAATAATAATCTGATCTTTCCCCGTTTTTGAGGTTTCAAAAGTAGCATTTCCACGAACAACAATACGTCCACGACCCGTTTCAAAGGCATTTTTAACGCCCGAAACCCCGTAAATCGTTCCGCCAGTTGGAAAATCTGGGGCTTTGATATATTCCATCAATCCTGCAATTGTAATATCACGGTCTTCAATATAGGCGATGATTCCAGTGATAACTTCCGTCAAGTTATGAGGAGCCATGTTAGTTGCCATACCCACGGCAATTCCCGACGTTCCATTCAACAAAAGATTGGGAATTTTTGCGGGAAGGACCGTTGGTTCTTGGAGAGAATCATCAAAGTTGGGTCTGAAATCAACGGTTTCTTTTCCTAAATCTCCCAATAATTCCTCGGCAATTCTTTTCAAACGTGCCTCTGTGTAACGCATGGCGGCGGGTGAATCACCATCGACTGAACCAAAGTTTCCTTGACCATCCACTAACGGATAACGCAAAGACCAGGGTTGAGCCATACGAACCATGGCATCATACACGGAAGTATCACCGTGTGGGTGAAATTTACCCAAAACCTCCCCGACAATACGAGCAGATTTTTTATGGGATTTATTGTAATTAACGCCCAATTCATCCATACCGAATAGCACACGGCGGTGAACAGGTTTGAGTCCATCACGGACATCTGGCAAAGCACGGGAAACAATAACGGACATCGAATAATCAATGTACGCTCCCCGCATTTCGTCTTCAATGTTAATGGGGATAATGTTACTGGTTTGTTCTGACATAGTTTTTTTGAAATATGAATGGCGTAGTAATTAAAAATTAAAAGTTAATAATCGAGCGGCGTTCCGCTAAAAGTTAAAGTACTGATTATAAGTAAATTGAACTTCTAATTATAAAAATTAAAATTTAAAACTACTAAGAGAAACTGTTAGATTTTTCTCTCATTTTTACCCTTGGGATTCAAGTAAAGATTTTAGTAATCAATTAATAGCAAAACAATATTTATTATTATGCTTATTATACAAATTTCGTGAAATTTAGGGGTTTTTGCAAATATTGAGGACATTAGATGCGTAGGTGAATGAGTTTTCGGTAAATTTGTTAAAACAACCCGAAAATATGACATTTTTAAAAAATATTCTCCTCCTATTTTTACTTTTTACGGGCATTTTTTTAAGCTGCCAGCCTTCTGAAAAAACGGTTCAAAAACAGGAAAAAGGAATATTTAAAGAACAAAATGAAGGTGATTCTACGGAAAAACGTTCTAAAAAACACCGAAAAAGGCATAAAAGAGATAGAAATGAGTATGAAAACTCAAATTATGCCTCTGAGAATCGTTCAGACGTAAATAAATCTGTTATTGGTACTGGAAATGTTCCTGAAAAGGCTTTAACAGTTTTAAAATATGTCCGTGAAAATGGCGTAGCGATGAGTGGATATATAGGTGGACGAAGATTCGGAAACTTTGAAGGATTACTTCCCAAAAAAGATGCTTCTGGCAAACAAATAAACTACCAAGAATGGGACGTGAATCCAAAAATGCAAGGCAAAAATCGTGGAACGGAAAGATTAATTACGGGTTCTGATGGAAAGGGTTATTATACAAATGATCATTATGGGAGTTTTTTGTTGGTGAAGTGAGGGTTGATAAAAATTTAGAGTCACGAAAATAAATAACGAAAAATAAATACACATTTTTGCCATTGTCGGTATTGAATTCAAGGAAGAAAGTAGCCTGCCGTTGTGCGGTGTTTTCACCCACAACACGTGCGAAAGCAAGCACCAATTACGAAAGAAATATATCGCAGATGTTGTTGGAGAAAACTCCAACAACGGCACAA
>JANXML010000207.1 GCA_025354645.1 Arcicella sp.
CGAAGTTCAAAGTCTCTCCTTTTCATTATTCTAAGTTCAGTTTTTACCCTTTATTTTCAAAATATTTTTTCTCACAAACATACGAGAAGTTCTTTCAGATAATCAAACTATCCAAAAAACTTATTAAACGCTGTATTTAATAAGAAAAAATAAAAATAATGGTATTTGGATGACTACAAAGTTGAATAGTACTACAGTAATTTACGTCACATGATAGTATTATAAATTTGTGCTTTCTCTAAATTTTGAAAAATTAGCATTCATTCAATATTTACGATAACCAAAAATTAGGCTCTTTTTGTTTGTCAAACCGTTTGTGGGTAACTTTACGGAATAATCGCAATTAATAAAATGATACTTTCAGAACAAGAATTACTCCGCCGACAAAAGCGTGAAGATTTGATGAAATTGGGCATAGACCCATACCCAGCCGAAACATTTGACGTAAATGTTACGGCAGAGGATATTTTAAAGAACTATGACAATAATAAAATAGACTATAAATCAGTATCTATTGCGGGGCGTTTGATGTCTTTCCGCATTATGGGAAGTGCCTCTTTTGCGGAATTACAGGATTCAACGGGACGTATTCAGGTATATTTTCGTCGTGATGATTTGTGTCCCGATGACGATAAAACGCTTTACAATACAGTCTTCAAGAAACTCTTGGATATTGGTGACATCATCGGCATAAAAGGTTTTGTTTTCACCACCCAAACGGGCGAAATCTCTATCCACGTGACGGAATTCAAGATTTTGAACAAATCCTTGAAGCCACTTCCCGTCGTGAAAAGAGACGATGACGGTAATATTTACGATAGATTTACTGATCCTGAAATGCGTTATCGTCAGCGATATGTGGACTTAATCGTTAATCCAGAAGTAAAAGATATTTTCATTAAACGTGCTAAAGTTATCACAACAATGCGGACCATGTTTGATGCAAAAGGTTGGTTGGAAGTGGAAACGCCAATTCTGCAACCTATTCACGGGGGAGCATCTGCCCGTCCGTTCAAGACGCATCACAACACACTCGATATGCCTTTGTTCATGCGTATTGCCAATGAATTGTACTTGAAAAGACTCATCGTAGGGGGTTTTGATGGCGTGTATGAATTCGGAAAAATGTTTAGAAATGAAGGGATGGACAGAACCCATAATCCAGAATTTACGTCCTTAGAGTTTTACGTAGCTTACAAAGATTATAACTGGATGATGAAAATTACCGAAGAAATTTTTGAAAAAGTAGCCATTGCCACTAACGGACAAACAAAAATAAAAGTGGGTGAAAACGAAATTGAATTTGGCGGAGAATTTACCAAATTGAGCATTGCAGAAGCCATCGAAAAATATACGGGCGTAAACGTGGAAAGCATGGATGAAGAAACATTACGTGGACATTGCAAATCATGGGGAATTGAAGTGGACAACACGATGGGAACAGGAAAATTAATTGACGAAATCTTTGGCGAAAAAGTAGAAGCAAATTTAATTCAGCCTACTTTTATCATTGATTATCCCGTTGAAATGTCTCCGCTGACCAAAAAGCACCGTAGCAAACCTGGACTTGTTGAACGTTTTGAATTATTCGTAAATGGAAAGGAAATTGCCAATGCGTATTCAGAATTAAACGACCCAATTGACCAGCGTGAGCGTTTTGAAGAACAACTAAAACTCGCAGAACGTGGCGACGACGAAGCGATGGCGATGGACGAAGATTTCTTACGTTCATTAGAATACGGAATGCCGCCAACATCAGGAATTGGAATCGGTATTGACCGTTTGACGATGTTAATGACTAATCAGACTTCAATTCAAGAAGTTCTTTTCTTCCCACAAATGCGTCCAGAGAAGAAATCAGAAATGGCTACCGAAGCTGAATATCAAGCAATTGGCGTACCCATGGAATGGATTCCTGTATTACAAAAAATGGGCTTTATGACGATTCAGTCTATAAAAGAAGCAAATCCAAACAAAGTTTTCAATGATTTGGGCGGCATGCGTAAGAAGCTAAAATTAGAAATCACCATCCCCTCGAAAGATGATGTATTGAAATGGTTTGAGTAAAATATTGGAACGCCGATGACTCAGATGCTTTCGGCAACGCAGATTTAAAAGGATTTTAAAAAAAGATTTTGTAAAATATTGGAAAATAATAACTTTGGTGTCAATTTCAGTTATCTATCATACTAATAACCATTAGTAAATATCCAACAAAAAAATCCTCTTAAATCTGCGTTGCGAAGCATCTACGTCATCTGCGTTCCAACAAGTGATATGAGCAAAAAAGCTCAACCAAATAAATGGTTGAGCTTTTTCAATGGTTATATAAAAAAAGGAATTACGCTTTCTTTACATTCACAGCATTTAAGCCACGCTTTCCTTCTTGAACGTCGAAAGAAACAGAATCATTCTCACGGATTGTTAATCCAGATAAGCCTGTAACGTGAACGAAGATTTCTTCGCCTGAATTGTCGTCAACGATAAATCCAAAACCTTTTGATTCGTTGAAAAATTTAACTTTACCAGTTTGCATAAAAAAAAATATAAAAAAATTAAAAAATAAAAATTCTGTTAAAAATAATAATTAAGAATGAGTTGAGAAACTCTTTGAACAAACACAGCTTTTAGGCTTTTTTTCGACGAGTCGAAATAAATAATCGAACTATTAGGTCATGAATTTCACAAAACCAATACTAAAACAAACAATTTCTGTCAAATCAATAAACTACAAATTACAGTTTCTTAACATTGTCAGCATTTAAACCTCTCTTGCCATCAACGATGTCAAATGAAACCTTATCATCCTGACGAATGTGCGTGCCACCTAAGGCAGTTACGTGAACAAAAATCTCTTGACCTGATTCATCATCTAAGATAAAACCAAATCCTTTACTCTCATTAAAAAATTTTACTGTGCCTGTTTGCATGATAAAAAAAATATTAATTAAACTTCCACACTACGATTAGCAAAACGCTAATTTCGTTGTGAATTAACAGCCCAAAAGTTGAAGATGTGATACGATGAGTGTTTGATAATCAATGAGGTAGGCAAATCTGAATGGACTAACGTACTATTGAAAACGGGACTAATTGTACTAAAAACTCGTTACTTTTTTACTATTAACCCTCAAATGTAGTCATAAATTTATACATTCCTACTTTTGAGTACATATTTTTCAAGTATTTATGTAAATTAGTGGTATTTACTCATTATTTTTTTGTGTTTTTCTAACAATTATATGAAAATTAAGGTTATATTTACTGAAAATGTAATAGTAAAAATTTTGAAAAAGGCGAAGATTTTGATACTTTTGTAAATGTTTAGTCCGTCTTCTCTGTTAAATTAATACTCTATGATAAAGCTAAAATATTTTGTTGAACAACGTGCGTATGGTGTTTGTACACATTTAGGAGAAAAATTTGGTATTTCTACTGCCAGTATTCGTCTATATTTTGTCTATTTATCTTTTATAACGGTTGGTTCGCCCGTTATTATTTATTTGATTATGGCTTTTTGGATGAACATTCGCCGTTATCTTCGTCAGCAAAACAATCCTTCGGTTTGGGAAATTTAATTACATTTCATCAAATCTTTCCTTGCCTTTTACAAAATATTGCCATACGATATTGTGTTTGAATATCTGCCCTAAATTGTTTTTCTTCTGTACTTTCTTTCTCTTTTTATGCCATGTATAGAAATGAGCGTAGAAATTGAAATGAGCCCTTGCCACTGCCCAGCAGTCTTCCCACGAATCAAAAAATAAGAATTTTACTCCTGCAATGCC
This sequence comes from Arcicella sp., assembly GCA_025354645.1. Lineage (GTDB taxonomy): Bacteria > Bacteroidota > Bacteroidia > Cytophagales > Spirosomataceae > Arcicella. Next base: position 3,789 of record JANXML010000207.1, read on the forward strand.
ATCTAAAATTAATCTTGTTAATAATGTTCTGTATAAGCCTTTTTCAGGATGATTTTTATATAACATGACTAATCCATTCCTAAAATTCAAAAAGGTTTTGTATGGATTAGTTTTGGGTAAAGTTCCTCCGCCCACGTGATAAACTTCCGATTCTCCACAGGCAAATATCTGATATCCAGCGTGTTTCATTCGCCAACACAAATCAATTTCTTCCATGTGGGCAAAGAAATCACCATCAAAACCCCCCACTTCATGAAATACACTTGCCCGTACAAACATACACGCACCCGTTGCCCAAAAAACTTCCACGTTGTCATCGTACTGCCCTAAATCTTCTTCCAATGAAAGAAAAACCCTTCCTCGACAAAATGGGTAGCCTAATCGGTCAATATATCCACCCGCTGCACCTGCGTATTCAAAATGAGTTTTTTCGTGAAAGTATTTTATTTTAGGTTGACAAGCGGCAATATTCAAATTGCTTTCCATTAAGTTAATAACAGGTTCAATCCAATTTTCAGGAACTTCTACGTCAGAATTTAAGAGAATATAGTACAGATATTTGTTTTTAACTTGCTCTAAGGCTTCATTATAACCTTGTGCAAAGCCATGATTTTCAAAGAGTTGAATAATTTTAATGGAAGGAAAGTCTCTTGTTAAAACTGTAATCGAATCGTCAGTAGAAGCATTGTCAGCAACGTAAATATCAGCATTTAAGGAGTGATTAATTACGGAAGGCAAAAAATCAGTCAAATATTTTTGACCATTATAATTTAAAATGACTACTGCGGTTTTGTTCATATTGTTAAAAAGAATGGGTAGAAAAGGTTTCGTAACCCATTCTATTCAAGGCATGTAAGGAATTAAATTTGTTGGTTATGTTGCGATGCAAAGGTAATTTGATTTTTCCGAAAACTAAACATCAACATTTGCTTTCGCTTTATTTGAAGATTTTGAGTAAATTAGCCATTCTAAAAGGTATGAGTGATGAGGTATAAGGTGTAGATAATAAGTTTGAGTGATATTTTATAAATAATTTCTCTCACGCCGTTGTCTGTGTCCTCACAGACGACTTCAAGACGATTACTCACTCGTTGTCTGTGAAGACACAGACAACGGCGAGTAGAAGAGAATATTTATTTACATTCCATCATTTATGGCTCATCATTATTATCTCATATCTGATAACTAAAAAACAAATGCCAGAAAATTCTATTTTTAGACGAAAATCAATCACTAATGTTTTGAAGCAAAGCGAAGACTCGCACGGTGAGTCTGGACTTAATAAGATATTGGGAGTCAGAGACTTAACTTCATTTGGTATTGCTGCCATCATTGGAGCAGGAATCTTTAGCACCATCGGTAGAGCCAGTTTTGACGGTGGACCTGCCGTTACCGTACTCTTCCTTTTTGTATCCATTGCTTGTGTTTTTACTGCTCTTTGTTATGCCCAATTTGCTTCCATGGTGCCTGTTTCGGGTAGTGCTTATACGTATGGATATGTATCTTTCGGAGAGATTTTCGCTTGGGTGATTGGTTGGGCGTTAATTTTGGAATATGCCGTTTCTAATATGGTAGTGGCGATTTCGTGGTCAGAATATTTTGTTTCGATGCTCAAAGGATTTGGCATAAATTTTCCAGATTTTCTAACTTTTGATTATGGAACGGCTCATCGGGCGTTTCTCTTGAGTCAGACTGAGAAATTAACTGGTGGCGATATTGCAGCGGCACAAGCCTACGTGAATGCACCCTTAATCGGTGGAATTCATTTTTTAATTGACTTACCAGCGGGCGTGATTACGATGTTGGTAACGGCGTTGGTTTATGTGGGCATAAAAGAATCTCGAAATGTGAGTAACTTCTTGGTAACTTTGAAGTTAGTGATTATTTTGTTAGTCATTTGTGTAGGTGCTTTTTACATTAAACCCGACAACTGGACACCTTTTGCACCCAACGGTTCAAAGGGCGTTTTGAAGGGAGTTGCCTTGGTGTTTTTTGCTTTTATTGGTTTCGATTCCATTTCCACGATGGCGGAGGAATGTAAAAATCCACAACGAGATTTGCCCCGTGCCATGATTTATTGCTTGGTGATTTGTGCGGTTTTATACGTAATGATTACGCTGGTTTTAACGGGAATGGTTAATTATACTGAACTGAAAGTGGACGACCCGCTGGCGTATGTTTTTCAGAAAGTGAATCTGGATTTTGTGGCAGGGGTGATTTCGGTTTCTGCGGTGGTTGCCATTACGAGTGCCTTGTTGGTTTATCAGATGGGACAACCCCGAATTTGGATGTCCATGAGTCGTGATGGATTGCTTTGGAAGCGTTTTTCTAAAATTCATCCGAAATATAAAACACCAAGTTTTTCTACGATTGTTACGGGTTTTTTAGTGGCAATTCCTTCGATGTTTTTGGATATGGGTTTTGTGGCGGATTTGACGAGTGTAGGCACTTTTTTTGCTTTTATTGTGGTTTGCGGAGGCGTTTTGTATTTAGATTATAAAGGTTTATCAAAAGATGCGAAGTTTAAAATTCCTTATTTGAACGGGCAGTATTTAGTGGGAGGATTATTAATTCTCACGCTTGGATATGCGATTTATGATAATGATTTTGTTTCAGAAATGCAGTTAAAACCTCTTTTGGCTGTGTTTTGGTTAGTTTGGGCTATTTTATCTGTATTATCTTTTCAACACAAATTTTCCATCTTGCCAGTTTTAGGAATACTGACAAATCTTTATTTAATGACAGAATTAGGTGTGTTGAATTGGACAATTTTCCTGATTTGGTTAGCAATTGGTTTAGTAATTTATTTCTCTTACGGATATAAGCACAGCAAGTTAGCTAATTGATATTTTACTTAAAATTTAAAAAGTCAGTCTTTTCAAAGGCTGACTTTTTTTATATTTGTTCAGAAAAAAATTATAGTAAAATAGGGTAAAAAAGGATATATTTGAATAATAAAATAAAGAAATTTGATTTTGAAGATGTGAGTGAGTTAAGCAAAAAATGTATCCATTTTTATTCAAAATCTATTCAATTTTATTCAAAAATAAGAAGTTAAATTTATTAACTTTATCTTACATTTAATAAAGAATTTCCTTTAATTTAACCTAAAATACCATGTTTGATTTTCAGATAAAAGACCCATCAACCGTCTATGATGTCGTCATTATTGGTTCGGGTGCGGGTGGTGGAATGGCTGCTCACGAGCTTACAAAAGCGGGGGCAAAAGTCTGCGTTTTGGAGGCTGGACAGTATTTCGACCCCGCTGACCCAAAGTATATTACGCAAATGAAACAACCTTGGGAATCGCCCCGAAGAGGTGCAAGTTCAACCCGTGCTTTTGGCGATTTTGATGCAGCTTATGGTGGTTGGAATATCGACGGCGAGCCTTATACCACAACTTCGGGAACAGAATTCCACTGGTTTCGTTCAAGGATGTTGGGTGGACGAACCAATCATTGGGGACGGATTTCTCTTCGTTTTGGACCCGATGATTTCAAACGAAAATCCATTGATGGTTTGGGTGACGATTGGCCCATTGGCTACGACGATGTTAAGCCTTATTATGACTATATTGACAAAATGATTGGCATTTTTGGGTCAAATGAAGGGCTACATAATGAACCCGATGGCATATTTTTACCTCCGCCAAAACAACGTTTACACGAGTTGATGTTGCAAAAAAACAATAAAAAATTAGGCATTCCAACGATACCTTCAAGGCTTTCGATTCTGACAAAAGCCATCAATAAAGACCGTGGTGCTTGTTTTTATTGTAGTCAGTGCAGTAGGGCGTGTTTGGCTTATGCCGATTTTTCATCTTCTTCGGTTTTGATGATTCCTGCCATGAAAACGGGAAATTTAACGTTGATTACCTATGCCATGGCTCGTGAAGTTTTGACTGACCCCACAACGGGATTAGCAACGGGCGTTTCATACGTGGATACAGTGACGATGACTGAGAAAGTGGTGAGAGGGAAAACCGTTATTTTGGCAGCCAGTGCTGGCGAAACGGCTCGTTTATTATTGAATTCTAAATCAAGTCGTTTTCCAAATGGATTGGCGAATTCGAGTGGTGTTGTGGGGCGATATATTAACGACTCAACGGGGGCTTCTCGCTCGGCAATTGTACCTGCCCTTTTTGATAGAAAACGTTATAATGAAGATGGAGTAGGAGGAATGCACGTTTATACGCCGTGGTGGTTAGATAATAAAAAGTTAGATTTTCCACGTGGTTATCACATTGAATACGGTGGCGGAATGGGAATGCCAGCCTACGGTTTTGGGTGGGGTATTGAAGGAATTAATGAAAAATATCCAACCCGTGACGGCATCAAAAAGGCTGCGGGAGGCTATGGAGCCACTTTGAAGGAAGATTATCGTCGTTTTTACGGGGCATATATCGGTATGGCTGGTCGTGGAGAACCTGTGCCTGACTACAATAATTATTGTGAAATTGACCCGAATGTGGTGGATAAATTTGGTATTCCTGTATTAAGATTTAATTATAAATGGTCGGATTATGAAATTAAGCAAGCCAAGCACATGCAAGATACTTTCGAGCAGATTATTCATGAAATGGGTGGCGAGGCATTAGGCAAAAAACCCGATGCAAAAACCAATTATGGCTTGGCTGAACCTGGAAAAATTATTCACGAAGTGGGTACTGCTCGCATGGGAAATGACCCTAAAACATCGGTTTTGAACAGCAATTGTCAGGCTCATGATGTGAAGAATTTGTTTGTGGCAGATGCCGCTCCATTTGTTTCGCAAGGAGATAAAAATGCAACGTGGACAATTCTGGCATTATCAGCACGAACCTCAAATTATATAATTGAACAGAAAAAAATGGGCAACCTGTAAAGATTGGCACGCAGATGACGCAGATGCTTCGCAACGCAGATTTAAGAGGATTATCTTTGTATAGTTTTCTTTAAAATTATTCTAAAATTATTAATACTAAAATAAAAATCTGCGTAAATCTGCGTTGCAAAGCATCTGCGTTATCTGCGTACCATCAATAATCATCATGAAAAAAAGAGATTTTTTGAAAAATATAGGGCTTTCGTCGCTTGGAATGGCGGTGATGAGTACTGATGCTTTGGCGGGTGAAATGTTGGATGGTCCAAAACCTAAACCCAAAGTGAAAGCCGTTTCGCCAACGGGCAATATGCCAAAATTGAACTACGGCAGAACCAAAGATGAAGCCGAACGAGATGCCAAACTCATGGCAGAAAAGTTTTTGACTGAACACGAATTAAAAACCATCACTGTTCTTTCGGATATTATCATTCCTGCCGATAAATTCTCTGGAAGTGCCTCACAGGCGGGCGTGACGGGTTTTATTGAGTTTATTGTGAAAGATAAACCCGAATTTAAAACGCCCATGCGTGGTGGCTTGCGTTGGTTAGATTCAACATCAATTAGGCTTTTTGGGAAGGATTTTGTTTCAATCACGCCAAAACAACAAATTGAAATTGTGGATGAAATTGCGTATCCAAATAAGGTAAAACCCGAATTTTCGCAAGGAGTAAACTTCTTTTCTTTAATGCGAAATTTGACGGCAACGGGTTTCTATTCTTCCGAAATAGGACACAAGGATATGGGCTATGTTGGTAATCGCCCCAACAATTGGGAGGGGGTTCCCGAAAATGTTTTAAAAGAATTTGGGCTGAGTTATTCATAATTTTATAAGCAATTTTTTTTTATTAACTTTAACGTTGGTGAATTTATTTTCATCAACGTTTTTTTATACAATATAACTTAAATCATGAAAATTAATACCTCAAACCAATCAAATTCCTTCCTGTCTGGCGGTGGCGAAATGGGCGAATTAATACGGCAAAAAGATTGGAGTAAAACTACGCTCGGTATTCCTGAAACTTGGTCCCAAAGTCTTCGTTTAGCGTTAAGTATTATTTTAAATACTAAATTTCCCATGTTTCTTTTTTGGGGAGATGAACTTCTTTGTTTTTATAATGATGCCTATCGTCCAAGTTTGGGTATTGATGGTAAACATCCAGCTATGTTGGGCGGGCGAGGAGAAGACCATTGGCAAGAAATTTGGATTGATATTAAACCGCTGATTGATAATGCTCTTTCGGGCGGAGAAGCCAATTGGAGTGAAGACCAATTACTTCCTATTTACAGAAATGGAAAGATGGAAAATGCGTATTGGACTTTTAGTTACAGTCCAATAAATAATGAATATGGCAAATCAGAGGGTGTTTTTGTGACTTGTGTGGAAACTACTAAAAAAATGGAAGCCATAAAAGAGTTGAAGATAAGTCAAGAGAAATTAGAATTTGCCATTAATGCTACCGAATTAGGCACTTGGGATTTAGACATCAAAACCAATATTTTTCAATACAATCAACAGATAAAACATTGGTACGGTCTGGATGCTGAAAATGAGATAGAGGTATCTGTGGCGTTAAAGTCTGTTGTTGAAGAAGACCTTCCAAGAGTAATTAACAAAATGGCAATGCTCACGGAATCTAAATCAGATGAAATGCTTGAAGTTCAGTATAGGGCTTTCAGTAAATTTGACCAGAAAGAAAGAACGCTTTTGGCAAAGGGAAAAGTGCTTTTTGATGAAAACGGCGAAGCCCTGCGTTTGAGTGGGACTATCCAAGATATTACGGAAGAAGTTGCTTACAAAAAAAATCAAGAAGAAAAATATAATTTCAACACCATGTTACTTGAAAGTAACCCTGATTGTGTGAAAATAATTAATAATGAAGGAAAGATTAACTACATGAATGAAAATGGCGTTCTTCTTTTAGAGGGTGAAAATAAAGACTATTTTCAGAACAGATTGTGGGAAACGATGTGGGGCGACCAAGAGAGAATATTGGTGCATGAAGCAGTTGAAAAGGCTTTTCAAGGTCAAAACATTAATTTTCAAGCCCCTGCCATGACCGTAAAAGGAACGTATAAATGGTGGGACATAATTATTACGGCTTTGCCCAATGTTGATGGAAATATTAAAGAAGTATTGGCAGTTTCCCGAGATATTTCTCAAATTAAAATCGATGAAAAAAAATTGGAAGAAAGTGAAGAACTTTTACGATTTGCCTTGGAAGGAGGCAATTTAGGGTTCTTTGATACTTATCCGCAAAAAAAAGAACTAAACTGGTCTGCAAAAACGAAAGAATTATATGGTTTAGCCCCTGACTCATACGTGACGTGGGAAAACTACGAAAGCCTTATTCACCCCGACGATTTTGAAAATTCTCGAAAAGTAATGAGTGAATCGCTTAAAAATGTTAACAGTGGTTTGTATGAGAACGAATACCGCACGGCTTCTGAAAATTATCGTTGGTTACGGGTCAGTGGCAAGATTAAATTTGACGAAAATAACAGAGCCAATCGTATTACGGGTATTGTTCAAGACATTACGAATAAAAAATTAGTGGAACTTGAAATTAACGAAAGCGAAAAGAACTTTCGGATGCTTGCCGACCAAGCTCCCATGTGGATTTGGTTGATTGGTGAGGTTGGAAATTTGCAGTACGCCAATCCTGCCTTTCTTAACTTTGTGGGAGTTGACCAATATTCAAAATTTACGGAGAATATCTGGGAAACAGTCGTTCACCCCGATGATGTTTCAGTAGTTTATGAAAACTATGGTGAAGGAACCATCTCGCAAAAACCTTTTCGTTTTGAATGTCGTATAAAAAATGCAGTAACGGATATTTATGAATGGTTTTTCCTCAATGTGGTTCCTCGAAAAGAAGCTGATAAATTTGTGGGCTTCATCGGTACGGCTACTAACATTCATCAGCAAAAAACACAGCTTTTTGCTTTAAAAGAAAGCGAAGAGAGATTTAGGACGTTGGCAGAAACATTGCCCGTTTTGGTCTGGATTACGGATGAAAATGGCAATGCAGAATACGCTTCAGGGAAATGGGAAGATTATACGGGCATAAAACCAAATGGAGCCAGTGAATGGGAATCAATCGTACATCCTGAAGATTTGGAAAGCATTAATCAAACATGGTCTAACTGTTTAGCAAAGGGCGAATTGTACAGACATAATGTCCGTTTAAAAAGTAAAACGGGTGAATATCGATGGTTTATGGTCAATGGTGAACCCACTTTTGAACCTCAAACTAATCGGATTATTAAGTGGGTTGGTTCATTTACGGATGTAAATTCCGAAAAAAGTTTCTCGAAGGAATTAGAAAAACAAGTGGATGAAAGAACCAGAGAATTATTAATTGCCAAAGATAATTTGACGAATAAAAACGAAGAACTCCAAAAAATGAATAAGGAATTGGAGTCATTCGCTTATGTTTCGAGCCATGATTTGCAAGAACCACTCAGGAAAATACAGACTTTTTCTAATCGAATTTTAGAAAAAGAAAATGAAAATCTATCCGATTCAGGCAAAGAATATTTGAGAAGAATGGGAATTGCGGGCGAAAGAATGCAACAACTCATCCAAGATTTGTTGGCTTATTCACGGACTAAAACATCAGAAAGAAAATTTGAAAGTTTTGATTTAATTACGATCATCAATGATGTAAAAGATGATTTAAAAGACGAAATCAAACAGAAAAACGTAATTATTGAAACCGATGATACTTGTTCAATAAAAGTGAAAATTATTGTTTTCCAGTTTAGGCAACTAATTTATAATCTAATCAGTAACTCCATTAAATTCTCAAAAACGGATGTTCAACCGTTGATTAAGTTGATTTGCGAAGTGGAAGAAGGCTCAAAGATGAACCATAGCAATTTGAAACCTACTCAAAAATACTATCACATCAAAATTTCAGATAATGGCATTGGTTTTAAGGCTGATTATAAAGAAAAAATATTTGAGATTTTTCAACGACTACACGGTAGAGAAGAATACACTGGAACGGGCATTGGTCTGGCAATTGTGAAGAAAATTACTGAAAACCACAACGGATTTATTACTGCCAACGGACAACCAAACGAAGGAGCAACTTTTGATATTTACATTCCCACAAATCTGTGAAACTCGTTAGAACGGTTTTTAGTATAATTTATAAAAATAACACATCCATTACTAATTTCCTTTAAATAAAAATTACCCCAAAAATGTCTGAAATAAACGTACACAAAAACATAAAATTTCTGAGAGGTGGCGGTGAAATGGGGGAACTTATTCGCTCAAAAAATTGGAATAATTCATCAATTGGAAGTATCGAAAATTGGTCACCAAGCCTTCGGACAACCCTAAGCATTATTCTGAATTCTAAGTTTCCAATGTTTTTATTTTGGGGACCAGATTTGCTTTGTTTTTATAATGATGCCTATCGCCCAAGTTTGGGCAATGATGGTAAACACCCTCATATTTTAGGAAAACCAGCGGAGGAATCCTGGCAAGAAACCTGGTATTTAATCAAGCCTATCATAAACGAAATTCTGGCGGGTGGAGAATCAACCTTAAACCAAGATCAAATATTTACTTTCAACAGAAACAATCATTTAGAAAGTGGCTATTGGACGTATTGTTACAGTGCCGTAGAAAATGAATTGGGTGAAATTGTGGGTGTTATTGTTACTTGTAATGAAACGAC
>JANXML010000235.1 GCA_025354645.1 Arcicella sp.
GGAGCAAGAATTGGCAAACGTGCTGTTTTAGGTGCGGGTGTAACGATTACTGGAAGTTCTAAAATTATTGATGTAACTGGTTCTGAACCAGTAGAATACATTGGTTTTGTGCCTGAAAATAGTGTTGTAATTCCAGGAAGTTTAACGAAAAAATTCCCAGCGGGTGAATATAACGTTCCATGTGCTTTGATTATCGGAAAACGCAAAGAAAGTACAGATTTAAAGACTTCTTTAAATCAAGCCTTGCGTGAAAATAATGTAACAGTTTAGACAGTTAACAGTGAACAATTATCAGTAAACAGTTGAAAACTAAACTGTAAATTTGATAATTGTTCATTAATTATTATTTTTAAATCTGTCTGCAACAATAAGTATTTTGTTGCCTTCCGAATACATATAAAACCCTTCCCCAGACTTAATGCCTCTTCTTCCTGCTTGAACCATATTTACTAATAATGGACACGGAGCATATTTAGAATTCTTAAATCCATCGTATAATACATTCATAATACTCAAACATACGTCCAATCCAATAAAATCGGCTAATTGTAGGGGACCCATAGGATGAGCCATACCCAATTTCATAACGGTATCAATCTCATTTACGCCCGCAACGCCTTCATACAAGGAATAAATCGCCTCATTGATCATTGGCATCAAAATTCTATTAGCCACAAAACCAGGATAATCATTCACCTCCACTGGAATTTTTTCTAAATCAATGGATAAATTAAATATCTGTTTTGTGGTTTCTTCGGAAGTAGAATAACCTTTTATCACCTCAACCAATTTCATAATTGGAACGGGATTCATAAAGTGCATTCCAATAACTTTATGGGGTCTGTTCGTTACGGAAGCAATTTTCGTGATAGAAATAGACGATGTGTTACTCCCTAAAATTGTATGTTCTGGACAAAATTTATCAAGATTTCGGAAAATTTCTAATTTTATATCCACATTTTCAGAAGCGGCTTCGACTACTAAATCAGCATCAAAAACTCCTTTTTCTAAATCAATATAGGTTTTGATATTAAAAAGTGTTTTGTTCTTCGTAGCCTCATCTATCGTACCTTTTTTGACTTGTCTATCTAAATTAGCCTCAATCGTTTGTACAGCTTTATCCACGAATTCTTGTTTAATGTCAATCAAAGATACTTGATAACCTTTTTGAGCAAAAGTATGAGCAATACCATTACCCATCGTTCCTCCGCCAATTACTGCAATGTGTTTCATATTTTATTTGTTGATTTTTGAATTATTAAACGTTTATGTCTGATTTTGGATTAAAATATGAAGTAAAATTATTACTCATACTGAAAAGCAAGTCAATGTAACCCATTGAAAGTATAATCCAAAAAATCCATTAATCTGACAAATCCAAATTCAGACATAATAAAATCCATTAATCTGACGAATCCAAATTTAGACATCATTTCCTCTTACCTCCGCAATAACAATCTTTCCATCCTCAAAAACAGGCTCAATAGTAATCACAACTGATTTTGAAGTAGGAGTAAAGCTTTTATCTGCAACAGAATCAATTGGAACTAATGGATTTGTCTCTGGAAAATAAGTTGCTACGTTCTTTACTGGAATATTATAAGGCACTACGATAAAACGTTGTACTTCCCTATGTATTCCCCCATAGGAATTATGAAGGTTGACCACTTGATAATGAGTTAAATTTGCGTCAGTGATGTCTTTTTCATTCATCATAATGATTCTTCTTTCATTATAAATACCACGATAACGGTCATTTAAACCGTAAATAGTCGTGTTAAACTGATCATGAGAACGAATTGTCATCATTAAATATTCATTATTGGCTAAAATATGTGAAGTTGGGGCATTTATGGTAAAAACAGCTTTCTGACTTTTCGTAGTAAATTTTCCTTCTCTTGGAGCATTTGGTAAGTAAAAACCTTCTTCTTTCAATACACGTTCATTATAATTATCAAATCCTTCGAGTGTTTGTTCCATTAAATCTCTGATGTGATCATAATTAGCGGCTAATTTATCCCAATCTATTTGAAACTTACTGTTATCGAGAGTTGATTTAGCCATTTCAGCAACAATTGCTGTCTCAGACAGTAAAGTATTTGAAGGTGGATTAAGTATTCCCTTTGAATTATGAACAAATCCAACAGAGTTTTCAACCGTAACTGATTGTGGTCCGCTTGCTTGTATATCTTCATCGGTGCGTCCGAGCGTTGGGAGAATAATCCCAACTTTTCCGTGTACTAAATGCGAACGATTTAACTTCGTAGAAACATGAACGGTTAAATCACATTTGGTCATTGCCTTTGAAGTATAATCAGTATCAGGCGTGGCGGAAAGGAAATTTCCACCCATGCCGAAAAATACTTTTGCCTTGTTTTCATACATCGCTTTGATTGCTTCAACCGTTCCAAAACCGTGTTCTTGTGGTGGTTTAAAACCAAAAACCTTCTCAATACTATCCAACAATTTCTGAGGTGGTTTTTCAAATATTCCAACGCTTCTATTGCCTTGTACGTTACTGTGTCCCCTTACTGGAAACGTACCCGCACCTTCACGTCCAATACTTCCTTTTAATAATAACAGATTAACAACTTCTTGGATTGTGATAACAGAATTTTTATGTTGCGTCATGCCCATTGCCCAACAGATAACTATCTTGTTATGAACCGCTAAAAGATTGGCAACTTCTTGAATTTTACTCAATTCAACGCCTGATTGTAAAGTTAATTGCTCAACCGAATAATCATTCAAATTACTGATTAATGCTGTAAATCCCTCAGTATTAGCTTTGATGAAAGAATAATCGAAGACTTGCCCATTTGAGAGCTTGTCTGCCTCCACTAAGAGTTTCATTATACATTTTATAAGAGCTAAATCTTGATTTAGGTTTACTTGCAGATAAATATCCGTTAAAGTAGTTGCACCCAAAACCATATCTCGAACATCTTGTGGATTTTTAAAAGCCAATAATCCAGCTTCAATGAGTGGGTTTATAGACACAATTTTAGCTCCATTTCGCTTGGCTTTTTCCAACGTAGTGAGCATTCTTGGGGCATTAGTTCCAGGATTCTGCCCCATGATTATAATGACTTCTGCCTTCTCTAAATCATTCAACGTGGTCGAACCTTTCCCTAATCCTAAGGTTGCTGAAAGGGCAACACCCGAAGACTCATGGCACATATTTGAACAGTCGGGCATGTTGTTCGTCCCGTACATTCTAACAAACAATTGATAAAGAAATGCGGCTTCATTAGAAGTGCGTCCAGAAGTATAGAAAATTGCTTCGTTGGGAGATGAAAGATTATTCAAGGTTTTACCGATGTATTGAAAAGCCTCATGCCAAGAAATTTTTTCATAATGGGTTTGTCCCTCACGAACAATCATGGGAGAAGTCAGGCGACCTTGCTGTCCTAACCAATAATCTGATTTATTAGAAAGTTCCTCAACAGAATATCTTTGAAAGAAAACGGGCGTAACTTTTAGCGTCGTGGCTTCTTCTGCAATGGCTTTTGCACCACTTTCACAATATTCCGCAATGGGCGAACGATGGTCTGGGTCGGGCCATGCACAACTTGGACAATCAATACCATGTTCTTGATTGAGTTTAAAAAGCGTTTTCATGCCTCTCGCAAGGGGCATTGCTCCAAAAACATGGCGTACGGACGAAGCAATGGCAGTCATTCCAACCGATTCATCGTAGGGTTTACCTAATTTAAGTCCTGTAAATTGTATGGGCGTATTGGGATTGATATTATTCATCGTTTATTCTTTCTTTTCCTGTGTATATGTTGTAACTGTTGTTTCTAAGAAATCCGACTAAGGTGACATTAAATTGTTCTGCTACTTGGACAGCCAAACTTGATGGGGCTCCAATGGTGACAATAATAGAAATATTTGCCATGACTGCTTTCTGGATAAGCTCAAAACTGGCTCGGCTACTCATCAATAATACTTTATTGTCAAGCGGTAGTAAATTTTGCGTCAGGGCATTTCCAATTAATTTATCCAGAGCGTTATGTCTTCCAATATCCTCTCTTATCGTAATAATCCTTTCTGATTCATCAAACAAAGCGGCTGCGTGCAATCCACCAGTATATTCAAAAACCTTTTGATGTTGAGTTAATGTTTCAATTAAACTAAGGATATACTGATGATTGACTTTCAAAGCATTTTGTTCAAGTTCTTGTTTAGGTAAATCGCAAATCATGTTATCAATGGCTTCAATGGATGCTTTACCACAAACACCACAACTGGAAGTAGCATAAAAATTGCGTTGGAGCGATTGAGCATTGAATTTTACTTCTGGCTTCAATTCTACTCGTACGATGTTTTCAGTGGCTTGTTTGCCTGCATCTACACAGTATTTTACACTTAATATCTGGTCATAAGAATTAATAATTCCTTCCGAATAAAGAAACCCCAAAGCCAATTCAAAATCGTGCGTAGGGGTTCGCATCGTTACAGAAACACTGCGTTGTTGGCGATTATCCATGCTTCCAAAGCCTAATCGAATCTCCAAAGGTTCTTCAACCGCCACCAAATCGGGTTTTTCTTCTGAACCATCAAGTGTTACTTTAATTATGTTTACGGGAGCTACGGCGTACATGAAAAATGATTAAATTGATAACTGTATGCTTTTGTTAGAATGTTATTGCAAATTTGTAAATAAAATCATTGAAATAGAAAATTAATACGAATGTTATACGAATCAGCACCCTTGCGATTGGGTCATTATAATCGCCTTGAAGTAATTAAAGAATTGGATTTCGGACTTTATTTAGACGGCTACGATGGCGAAGAAATACTTATTCCTCGGGTATATGTACCAGAAGGCACACAAATAGGCGATTTCCTTGAAGTATTCATTTACCGTGATTCAGAAGACCGCTTGATTGCTACAACCCTAAAACCCTATGCCACCGTTGGCGAATTTGCGTATTTAAAAGTTAAAGATGTCAGTAAATTAGGCGTTTTCTTAGATTGGGGACTCATGAAAGACCTTTTAGTTCCTTTCGGAGAACAAACCCACAAGATGGGATTAGGGCGTTCGTACTTAGTTTACATTTATATTGATGAAGAAAGTGAACGTATTGTTGCGTCAGCGAAATTGGATAAATTCTTAGAAAATGACAGTTCTAAATTCACAGAAGGACAAGAAGTATCGCTTATTCCTTATGAATATACAGATTTAGGTATTAAAGCATTAATTGACAAACGTGTAATTGGCGTAATTTACAAAAGTGAAGTGTTCCAAGATGTACTATTAGGAGAAATCACAAAAGGATTTATCAAGAAAATTAGAACCGACACAAAAATTGATTTAGCCTTGGTTAAACAAGGATACGATAGAATTGACAATGTTAAATCACAAATATATGACCTCTTGGTATTAAAAGAGGGGTTTCTTCCATATACCGATAAAACTGATTCAGAGATAATTTATAAGGATTTACAAATGTCAAAGAAGGATTTTAAGAAAGCAATTGGGGGATTGTATCGTGATGGCAAAGTTAAATTGCAAGATGATGGAATTTACATTAATCAATTAACTTAATTAATTAAACTAATATATACAAATGTAAATAATACATTTAAAATAGTTTACATTTATTTTCATTTTTATTTATAAATTACAATTGTTTATTTTCGTTTAATTGTTTTATGTAAACTATTTATTATATTTGTGAACTATACTTCAATACACACATAGTTTACAATTGACAAATGGATTTGAATAAGAAAATTGAACAGATTATAATTGACAAAGGTCTATCGCCAAGTTACTTTGCGGATACCATTGGCATTCAGAGAAGTAGCATTTCTCACATACTTTCAGGAAGAAATAAGCCAAGTTTGGACATAATTCAACGGATTTTGAAGGTTTTTCCAGATATTGATCGAGATTGGTTACTTTTTGATTCTGATATACCCGAACAAAATAACCCTCAAATCAATAGACAACAGCCTGTAAATCAAGCAAATAATCGTCAAAATTTGTTTGAACCAACGCCACGAGAATCGTCTAAAAGTTTTCAGACTGAACCTAATGCCGTTAAACCGCCTGTAAATATGCCGTTAAAACGTAAAATTGAACGTCCGACTGTGCCTACAATTTCATCAGAAAAACAAATTGAACGAATTATGATTTTTTATACTGATGGCACTTTTGAAGAAAAACGCCCCAGTTGAAATTAATAGGGTAGAGTAGGAGCGAGTCTTTCTTTTTACTTTATATTCTTATTATTTATAGAATAGGAGTATTACTAAATTTACTCCTATTCTATTTTTAATTTGCTTCTCTTGTCTTTTAAAGGCTCTCCTCTATGCTACGGTTTAAGGAACTCTATACATAGTTTTAAAATCAAAGTTTTTCAAAATGTAGGCAAAAATGATTTCACCCTACGTTTTGAAAATTTATTCAATAATTAATTTAGAAGTTCTATCACCAATTTTTAAAAAATACATTCCTTTTAAAAAATTTTCTGTTGAAAACGAACAGCTCCTATTATCTTTTCCTTCTTGCCTATCTATACTTACCTCCCTTCCCATTCCATCAAAAAGATATATTGCTGTTTTTGAATCTGGTATATTTACCCACACCCTATTATTTGCTGGATTTGGATATATTTTGGGTAATATATCAAGATCGTCTTCAAAAGCTAAGGGACTTCTAATGAAATCACAGGATTGAACTACATTTTGGCGTATTTGAGAAAGTTTAGCATAAAGATTATCTCCTGGACAATCCGTTGAACAAGTTCCGTCTCGATGGGCAGAAATATTGTTTAATATCAATCCAGAAGCGGCGTGTATGCCCTTTTCAAGCGGTTGTAAAGTCTCTTTTTTCATCTTCCAAGCAATCAATTTAGATAATGATTCAAGCATTTTGTCATTTGGTTGAGCCGTCATATAATCGCCTAAAAAGCAAATTCCCATTGTTCCCGTGTTCTGACTACAAAAATGAGCACCCAAAACATTATCACCATCCATGATATTTTGCCCATCTCGACCTTCGTAAATTGTACCGTCTTGGGCAATCAAGAAATTATAGCCAACGTCGTTCCAACCGTTTGAACCCGTATGAAAAGTATATATATTTCTGACCACATCGGTATAATTTGTATTGGTATTTGAACCCGCCGCATGATGCACGATAATGTGCTTAACGGCAGTTTTAGTTGGTAATTCTTTGGGCGGAGTAAGTCCAGAACGCCACACACTGGCAGGAATCACATTCGGTTTCTCACAATCAGCGAAGATTCTGGCTGATTTAGTTACGATGTTCTGGCTGATTAAAGGTTTTACGTAAATTTTAACGACATTTAATTCGCCCATAAAATTTTCAGATCGTATTTTAAGGGAAGAAATAGGCTCTGAGAATACGATTAATTGGGATTTCGAGGGTTCATGTTCGTCAGATTTAACCAAAATCTCTTCGTTACCCGTGAGTATCCATAATTTCCCAAATTGTTGATAATTAGGCAGGTTAAAGGAAATACTGGAAATGGGCAAATCAAATTGAAGCGTCTGAGAATCTTTATTTTTAACATTAACTACATACTTATCTACACGAACGGATTGTTGGGCGATGGTTGTGAAGAAAATAAAGAAGGTTGAGACAAGAAGATAATATTTTTTCATTGTTATACAAGTTTGATGTTTAGATTAATCTATTTGTTAATCTAATTTACGGTTTTTAGTTTATATTATTAGCAAAATATAAACTAAAAACATTTCAATAATTTCATAAATATCTGAATATCAAATACTTAAATAAAAATGTTTCACGTGAATATGTAACTTACTGAAAATTAGGCACTTAGCAAGTTACCTGCAAATTTGTGGATTGTGTTCCACAAATCAGGTACATTATGTGTAAATTTGGGGATAAATTAATCCAAAACTCATGCAAAAGATAGATTCTTTAAATCAAGTCGCCGAATTTCATCGTACGTTCAAAGCACCAATCTTAGATACTCCACAAATACCTTCGGCAGATCGTTGTAAACTAAGAGTAAGTCTGATTGCTGAAGAATTAAAAGAGTTACAGGAAGCCATTGATAATCAAGATCTTGTGGAAATTGCGGATGCTCTATGTGATATTCAATACGTACTTTCAGGAGCGGTTTTAGAGTTTGGTTTGGGTAATAAGTTTGTAGATTTATTTAATGAAGTACAACGTTCAAATATGTCAAAAGCGTGTAGTACTTACGAAGAAGCCGAAGCAACCGTTGCTCATTACGCAAAAAAAGATGGAACAGCGGCTGAAATTGTACAAGATGGAGATAAGTTTTTGGTTTATAGGATTGTGGATAATAAGGTTTTAAAATCGGTAAAATATTCTCCTGCGGATTTTAAGGGGATTTTGGGGGTTTAGACTCTTAATTTTCTTGACCTTTTGGATTGAAATATGTACATAAAGTAATAAATACAATAATCATGAAAGATAAAACTATCAAGGAAATAGAAGACATTATTATGCTTCAAGAAATGACCAATTTGACAGAAGAAGAGAAAATTACAATGCCTTTTAATGATGCAAAAAAAATGCTTGGGTGGGATTAATAATCATCATTCAATAAACTATTTTTTTAGTTATAAAATGGTGTAAGATTAGGAGAGGGGGAGGAGAATCAATTTATTCAATGAAAGATTTTGCAAAAATTTGACAGTATAAGAAATCAGCGATTTTTAGAATTATGTATTCAAAGTAATCTAATCAAACGAATATATTTAGAACATCATCTGCAAACTCGCTTGGGCTTAGATTACTCAAATAAAAGACGACCATATATAAATATTCAATTATTAATGCTCTCAAAACAATTTATAACAATTAATTAGCCATTATTATATATCAAATAAAAATTCCACAGGATTCTAAGGGGTTTAAATTTTCCTGAAATTCTTAAAAACAACATACCAAGCCAATATTAGATGTACTATTTACTTGATTAAGTTACGTCGTACAATAACAACCCCTCTCAACAATTCTCAAACCCAGCCAAAGGCTCATTCTTATACAATTTTCAGTAGAATATGCAACGTATGCTACTAAAATAGCTTGACAGCCCCCATTAAGCCTTTTCAGGTTGTTTTTTCACCACATTTGAAAACCTTATTTTTTTATAAGGATACCATCTTAATTTTTCAACACGCCCAGCATTATGACATTGGGTAGGTG
>JANXML010000256.1 GCA_025354645.1 Arcicella sp.
CTTAGCCAATGGGATTTCTGAAAATAAATTTCTAATTTTACTACTGATGATATTTTTCATTAAAGGCTGTTTTTGTTGCTTGAGAACTACAAATTTCAGCCTTTTTTTATTAATTCTAATTTTTCATCGGGTAGAGTAAAACATATGTTTGAATGTAATAAAAACGGATAATTAAACAAAATTAATTATCTGTTTTAAAATTTTCTTAACGCAATTTATAAATTTTCAAGGTAAAATCAAGTCATATTTCAAGCCATTGAATAGAATTACCTAAATTTTTTTATCTTCCATAAAATTTACGTTATAAATATTTCAATATACTATAAACAGCTGATTATGAACAAATTAACGCTATTTTTAACCCTTGTTTCTATAAATCTTTTTGCCCAAGATAAATACACACTCATTCGTCCTTCAAGAGTCTTTGATGGAGAAATGATGCACAATAATTGGCAAGTTCTCGTAAAAAATCAACGTATTGAGGCAGTAGGAGAGAAGCTGATTTTTCCTGCTAATACCGAAATTATTGACATTCCCAACTCCACCCTTTTGCCTGGATTAATCGAAGGACATTCTCATTTGCTTTTACATCCTTACAACGAAACCACTTGGGATGACCAAGTGCTACGAGAATCTCGTGCCGAACGCATTGCTCGTGCAACAGTTCACGCTCGCAAAACGTTATTGGCAGGTTTCACGAGCGTTAGAGATTTAGGAACGGAAGGAGCTGATTATGATGATGTTGGACTGAAAACTACCATTGAAAAAGGAATAATTATGGGTCCCAGAATGTTTGTGGCGGGGCGTGCTTTGGTAGCCTCTGGAAGTTATGGACCCAAAGGTTTTCACTCAGAAATTACCGTTCCGCAAGGGGCAGAAGAGGCAGATGGTGTAGATAATTTGACAAAATCCGTGAGAATACAAATTGGAAAAGGGGCGGATTTGATTAAAATTTATGCCGATTATCGTTGGGGATTAATGAAAGATGCCCAACCTACTTTTTTACAGGAAGAAATTGAATTAGTCGTAAAAGTTGCTCAAAGTTCTGGACGGCAAGTGGTTGCCCATGCCTCAACGTCCGAAGGAATGCGTAGGGCAATTATGGGTGGAGTTAGCACGATTGAACATGGCGACATTGGCACGCCAGAAATTTTCAAATTAATGAAAGAAAAAGGTGTTTGTTTATGCCCAACGCTTGCCGCAGGGGATGCCGTAAGCCAATATAGAGGCTGGAAAAAGGGACAAGAACCTGAACCAGAAAGAATCCAAGAAAAGCGAAAAACCTTCAAAATGGCAATGGATTTGGGCGTGCGTATATGTATGGGTGGCGACGTTGGCGTATTCCCACACGGAGACAATGCCCGTGAATTGGAAATGATGGTTCAATACGGTATGAAACCTATTGATGTTTTGCGTTCCTCAACTTCAATTAACGCTGAGTCGTTCAAAATCAAGGACTTAGGAATGATTAAGAAAGGTTTTTTGGCGGATATTATTATTGTGGAAGGTAATCCTGTGGAGGAAATTTCGGATATTCGGAAGGTGAAGGTAGTTGTGAAGGATGGGGTGGTAGTCAAGTAATTTATTTTTTACGGAAGCCTTTCATAACGGCTTCCGTAAAAAAATAGATTACTTATTTCAACACAAATCCAACCTTTTTCAAATCTTCCGAATTCGTCCCAATCATTAATTCAAATTCACCAGGTTCAGCTATGTAATTGAGATTATTATCGTAAAATTTCAAATCATTGACTGAAATTGTAAAACTTACCGTTTTTGATTCTCCTTTTTTGAGCATAATTTTCTCAAAACCTTTTAGCTCTTTTACGGGTCTTGCTGTGCTTCCCACTTTGTCGTGAATGTATAATTGCACGACTTCTTCACCATCAAAATTACCCGTATTTTTAACCTCAACCGAAGCTGTAATTTTATCGGTTTGGGTCATATTATTTTTGCTCAATTTAATTTCACCGTACTGAAAAGTGGTATAACTCAAACCGTATCCAAAAGGGAAAAGTGGCGAATTTGGCACGTCTAAGTAGTTTGAACGAAATTTTTGAAACCATTTCGAATCATCACCAAGCGGGCGACCTGTATTTTTATGAGCATAATAAATCGGAATCTGCCCTACATTTCTTGGAAAAGTAGTACTTAATTTTCCCGAAGGATTTACGTCGCCAAAAAGTGCATCAGCAATGGCATTTCCTGCCTCACTTCCCGCAAACCAAACGTTTAAAATGGCTGGCACATTTTCATTTTCCCACGTTAAAGTTAAAGGACGACCTGTGAATAAAACCAACACCACAGGCTTACCCGTTTTCAAAAGAGCTTTCAATAAATCTTGTTGATTTTGCGGTAAATTGATGTCTGAACGGCTCGCTGCCTCACCCGTCATTTCGGCTGCCTCGCCTAATGTTGCCACGATGACATCCGCATTGGCAGAAACTTTCACGGCTTCCTCAATCATTTCGGCATCACTTCGATTGTCTCGATAAGTTGGTTTTCCAAAAATACTGACTCTTTCTTCCAATTTTGCATCCGAAGTAATATTTGCTCCACGGGCTGAAACGATGTTTACGTTGTTTCCTGCCACATTTTTAAGTCCTTGCAATACTGAAATCGACTTGGCAAAATCTCCTGAAACACTCCACGTTCCCACCATGTTTTCTTTGTTATCCGCCAAAGGACCGACCAAAGCAATCGTTCCTTTCTTCGATAAAGGCAATATTTGATTCAGATTTTTCAGTAAAACGAACGATTTTGAGGCAATTTTACGGGCTTCATTTCTATTATTGGCACTAAAAATTTCAGTTTTAGCTTTATTTTCATCGCAAAAACGATAAGGATTCTCAAACAATCCTAAGTCATATTTTGCCGATAAAATCCTGCGACAAGCCGCATCAATTTCACTTTCGGTTACTTTCTTTTCAGTGACCGATTTTTTCAGAGTACTTAAAAATCCTTCACCTACCATATCCATGTCAATGCCCGCTTTCATGGCTTTTGCTGTAACCGTTTGCAAATCGCCAATGCCATGATCAATCATTTCGTTGATGCCTGTATAATCCGTTACCAAGAAACCTTTGAAGCCCCATTGTTTCCGAAGCACATCGTCCAATAACCATTTATTGGCAGTTGCAGGAACACCATCAATTTCATTAAAAGATGCCATTACAGAGCCTACACCCGCATCTATCGCCGCTTTATAGGGTGGGAAATACTCATTATACATCCGTGTACGACTCATGTCCACGGTGTTATAATCACGTCCAGCCTCGGCAGCACCGTATAAAGCATAGTGTTTCACGCAAGCCATAATGTTGGAAGTTGAGTTATAATTATTACCTTGATAACCCCGAACCATCGCTTTGGCAATGGCAGAACCCAAGAATGGATCTTCGCCCGAACCTTCCGAAATTCGTCCCCATCGTGGGTCACGAGAAATATCCACCATCGGTGAATACGTCCAACAAATTCCATCGGCACTGGCTTCACTGGCAGCAATTTGTGCCGAACGTTCAATAATAGCCAAATCCCAAGTGCATGACAAACCCAGAGGAATTGGAAAAAGCGTTTTATAACCATGAATTACGTCCATCCCAAAAATCATTGGAATTTTCATTCTACTTTGATTAACGGCAATTTCTTGGACTTTTCGGATGCGTTGGGGCGTTGAAATACTAAATAATCCGCCCAATTGTCCCGCTTTTATTTTTGCTTCAATATCTGTACTGACCGTTGAACCTGTGGTTGCTTCCCCAGCGGTCAATAAATTAAGTTGCCCTATTTTTTCATCCAAAGTCATTTTTTTCATCAAATTATCAATAAACTGTTGTTTACTGCCCTTTTGAGCGAAAGAATGAAAGGAAATAAGAGTCAAAATTAAAACGATTTTTTTCATTTAAGATAAGTTTTTATGGTTTTACTATGTTTGTACGGACTTGTCATCCCGACGAAGGAGGGAACTAACATTTTATCAATCAATTTCATTTTGAGAGAATCTGACAGTTCCCTCCTTCGTCGGGATGACAGTTCTGTGTAAATCGAATTTGAACAGTTTTCATTTAATGGATTATGTATTGAAAGTATTAACAAAACTACGAAAATTACTTTGCCATGCACTTTTGAAATTAGCTATTCTTAAAACAAAATTAATTAAAATATTTATTCCATAGATTTAATAGATTTATATATCTTTGCCATTTCAAATACTAAACACACATTTTAAAAGGTTAAAAGATGAAATTGTATTAATAAATTGATAAAAAATTGCACTATTCTGAAATTTATTTCAAATACTATTACTAAATTTATTGATATTTAAACTTTAACTATTTCATTTTAAATCATAAACAAAACCATGAGAAAAATTCTTCTTATTCTTTTAAACTTCTTTTTAGTCAGTATGGCAGTAGCTCAAAAAACGAGTATTACTGGAAAAATTACGGACAATAATGACAAAAGTCCCATTGCAGGGGCAACTATCGTAATCAAAGGAACCGTTAATGGCACAGTTGCAACTGCTAATGGAGATTTTACTTTGACCACTAATCAAATACCACCTTTCACCATTCGAGTTTCAGCAATTGGTTTTTTGCAGAAAGAGATTGAGGTCAAAAATTCGGAACCACTCAATATTGGTTTGGGAGAAAGCATCGGAACGCTTGAAGAGGTGCAAGTGACGGGTAACCGTGTGGAAGAAAGCATCACAAAAGCACCCGTAACGGTTGAAAAATTGGGCATTAAACAAATTTTGAACGGTGCTTCGGCGGATGTTTATAGCCTTTTGCAAAATTTAAAAGGTGTTGATTTATTGACCCAAAGTTTAGGTTTCAAATCGGTGAATATCAGGGGTTTTGGAGCCAATAATAACAACCGTTTTGTTCAATTAACTGATGGTATGGATAACCGTTCACCAGGTTTTGGATTCGGTTTCGGAGCTGCCGCTGGGGTATCGGATATTGACATTGAAAGTATTGAAATCTTACCTGGGGCATCCTCAGCCCTGTATGGTCCCGATGCTTTGCAGGGTTTGATGCTTACGAAAACGAAATCACCTTTTGAGTATCAAGGACTTTCAGCACAGGCAAAATTGGGCGTAAATAATGTTGGAAAGAATAATATTGGAGCAAAACCATACACGGATTTTGCCATTCGTTACGCCAAACAAATTGGTAAAAACTTCGCTTTCAAAGTCAATTTGCAAACGATAAACGGAACGGATTTTATTGCGGATAATGTGGATGACCGTTCGCACAGAGGTCGCCCAGGATTTTTTGTGGTTGAAAATAATGCGGTTAGAGTTGGCTTTACCCCAAATAATGACCCATCAAGCAATTTGACTTATGATGGGGTGAATATTTACGGAGATGATTTTAACAACAGCGGGGCATTCACTTTCCCTGCCACTTTCCCAACTGCTCCCGCTTTGGCAGGAAAAACGGTTACACGCACGGGATATTCTGAATTAGATTTACTTCAAAATGATGGAAAATTTAAAAGTTTAAGGGCGAATGTGGCATTGCATTATAAACTTACCGACAAAATTGAATTGATTGGAGCTTGGTATTATGGCAACGGAAATTTCATCAGAACGGCAGGTTTCAGAGAATATTATCCAGATTATAACCGTCACCAAATCAAATTGGAACTACGGGCTGATGAATGGTTTTTGCGAGGATATACCACCATGCAATCCGCTGAGGGCTATAATTTAGGTGCTTTGGCTCAAAGAATGTTACAAATCAGTAAGCCAACCGCCACTTGGGGAGCAAATTTTGCGACTGCCTACGCCACCAATGGAGGTAATATCGCCGATGCAAGAAATACGGCAGATGCGGGAAAATTCTTACCTGGCGATGCTAATTTCAACAAATATTACAATGATTTATCCACGACTTTAAACACTGATTTTATTCCAGGAAGTACAACAATTAGGGGCGTTCGGGTATTGGATAATTCGTCTCTATCGCATTTTGAAGGAATGTATAATTTCAAGAAATTGCTGCCCAAAGCGGTTGAAATCATTACAGGAGTCAGTTTTAGGACGTATAATTTATTGACGAAAAAAACAATTTTTCCTGTGAGTAAAATTGATGGTAGTGAATTTACGATTAATGAATATGGCTGGTACACGCAAGGTTCGGTAAAATTGAAAATATCGGAAAATGTCACTTTCAAGCCAACTGTGGCAGTTCGTTACGATAAAAATCAATATTTTGACGGTGGATTTACGCCTCGAGTTTCGGGGGTTCTGACTTTGGGACAACATAATTTTCGTGCTTCGTGGCAATCTGCCTTCCGTAATCCATCACCAAATCAGTTGTTGGCTGACGGTGGAACGGGCGAAGTGGGAGGTTCTCAAGCCTCCGTTGATGGAGCAAACTTAATTGCCAATCCTGCTTACACGGAAGCATCCGCAAATGCCTATCGTGCCTCGGTAAATGCTGGCAGTCCGAATGAATCACTTTTGGTTAAATACGTGCCAAATCCAAGTGCTTTTACTACGGAAAAAATCAAGACTTGGGAGATTGGTTATAAAGCACTTATATCGAACAAATTATTCATTGATGCCTTCTATTTCAACAGTACTTATAATGATTTTATTGCGACACAAAATTACAATCAGCCCAAAACGGTTGGCTTAATTTCTGATTTAAGAACGAGTGCCAATTACAATGTTTACGCTGTAAATTTCAATAATTTTAATGAAATCTACGTAAATGGTTTTGGATTTGGCTTGGAATATGCTTTGGGTGGAGGCTATAATATCGGAGCAAATTATGCCAATCAAGTGGGTTCGATTACCTTAAAAGACAACAGCGGAAACATTATTAAAGATGCTTTTGGTAATGAAATCGTGAAACGTAAAATGAGCAATCCAGAGGTTTCGAGAGTGCAGAGGAACTTCTTTATTTCGCCAGAAGACCGTTATAATGTTTCATTCAGTAATCCAAAAGTTACCAAAAACTTAGGTTTCAACATCACCTACCGTTGGACGAGTGATATGTGGGTGGAACAAGGCACAACGGCGGGGGATATTACCTTGCCATCTTGGAGTACGTTTGATGCTGCGATTTCGTATAAAATTCCAGCCATGAAAACTATCTTGAAAGTAGGCGGTTCAAATATATTCAATAAGTATTATTCGCAAGGGTATGGCTTGGCAAATATTGGTGGATTGTATTATGTGTCATTAAATTTTGACGAAATTTTCAGATAAATGAATTAGCCACGAAGGCACAAAGACTCTAAGAAAATTAAATTATTTTAGTTGAAAAAAACTTAGAGTCTTTGTGCCTTCGTGGCAAAAATAACTTTACATGACTATACATAAATCTTGGTGGAAGGAAGCCGTTGTTTATCAGATATATCCACGGAGTTACAAGGACTCAAACGCTGACGGTATCGGTGATTTGAATGGCATTACTTCAAAATTAGATTACCTCCAAAACTTAGGCATTGATGTTATCTGGTTAAGCCCTCATTTCAAGTCTCCCAATGTTGATAATGGCTACGATATAGCTGATTATCAAGCAATTATGGAAGATTTTGGCACAATGGATGACTTTGATGAAATGCTTTCAAATATTCATCAACGAGGAATGAAACTGATTATTGATTTGGTGGTAAATCATTCTTCGGATGAACATTTTTGGTTTCAAGAATCTCGCAAATCGAAAGACAATCCCTATCGAGATTTTTACATTTGGAAGCCCCAAATTCCCAACGATTGGATTTCGTTTTTCTCTGGTTCAGCTTGGGATTTAGATGAAATAACCAATGAATACTACCTGCATTTTTTCGTAAAAAAACAACCTGATTTGAACTGGGAGAATCCTGTTTTACGTCAGGAAATCTACAAAATGATGAAATTTTGGTTGGATAAAGGCGTAAATGGTTTTAGAATGGATGTGATTTCGCTAATCTCAAAAGACCTTAATTATCCAGACTTTCCCGAAGGACGTTTTGGCGATTTGAGTTTTTATGCCAATGGACTGAAAGTCCACGATTATTTGCAAGAAATGAATCGTGAAGTGTTCAGCAAATATGATTGCATGACCGTTGGAGAGGCTTTTGGAGTAGATGCTGAACAAGCAAATTTATACGTGGGAAAGGAGCGAAAAGAACTTAACATGATTTATCATTTTGACCACGCCGTTCCCCGTGATGAAAATTGTTTTATTGACCCAAAACCCGAATTTACACTCATTCAATTAAAGCAAATTTTCAATAAATGGGACGTTGCAACGGGCGATGATGGTTGGAATACTGTTTATTTTGGCAATCATGACAACGCTCGAATGCTCTCACGTTTTGGCGATACAGGACAATATTTTCAAGCATCCGCCAAAATGTTAGCCACTGTTTTATTGACCTTACGAGGAACGCCCTATTTGTACCAAGGCGACGAAATTGGCATGAGTAATGCTAACTTTCAAAGCGTTTCAGAATACAACGACATACAGGTTTTAAATGCTTATAAAACCCTTGTAGAAAATCAGAAACACGATAGAAAAGCATTTTTAACGGCTTGCAACAAAATCGCCCGTGACCACGCCAGAACACCCATGCAATGGAATTCAGAGCGAAATGCAGGATTTAGTAAGGCAGAACAAACTTGGTTGAAAGTGAACGATAATTACAAAAAAGTAAATGCAGAAGAACAAGAAAATGATGAAAATTCTGTACTGAATTATTACAAAAAGATGATTCAGTTACGGAAAAATACACCCGCTCTGATTTACGGAGAATACCAAGATTTACGTCCTGACTGTGCGAACATTTGGCTTTACACACGTGTACATAAAGGAGAAAAAATTTTGATTATGAATAATTTTACGAATCAAAATCAGGAATTTGAAATAAATTTTTTGATAAATACGAAGGAATTATTGTTGGCAAACATGGATTTTGAGAATGATACTGTCAGTCAAAAATTTTCATTAAAACCTTATGAATCAAGGATTTATTTGTATCAATAATTAAAAAAAATAGTAAATATATTGAAAATACATTTACTGGTAAACATAATTTTGGGTTGTATTCGCTTACTTTCTTTTAGAATAAAGTCAGTTGATATACAACCCAATACCAATATCAATAATTCGATGCGTTTTTTATGCTCTTCGTTTGCATTTACTCACGGCATGACTTTGTGTTGTGCCATGAATTACAACTAACTTAAATACGCAATATCTTTTTAAAAACTGTATAAAACTTTAATTCAAAGCCGCATCAACATTCACTCTTCCCCAGCCAAAATTTCCGTTTCGACTTGGATAATAACTTGAATTTTGCTTCATGCGTTCAAATACTTGATCACGAGTTAAAGATGGATATTTTGAAAAAATCAACGTTGCCATTGCCGCCGTTTCAGCCGTGGCAACCGAAGAACCTCCCACAGTTGAAGGTGCATCGCCCGACATCGCTAAACTCAAAGGTTTTCTACTATTTGAAACTTTTTCCATTACAACCACAAAATCAATATCCGAACCTTCGTGACAAGCATCACAACGTTGCGTTAAATTGTCTTTTATGCCCGTAACTGCCACAGCTTCAGCCATGCTTGCAGGGAAAATAACGCCAGCCCAACCAGCAGTCCAACCAAATGATGTTCCTCCTGCACAAAATATTAATTTACCTTTTCCGTACGCATAACGCACGCCATCAGCAATTTGACCGCTCGAAATTATATTTCCCATCGACATTGAAATAACTTTTACATCGGCTCTATTTCCTGCCAAAGTAAAAGCATCTGATACGCCTTTCGACTCACGACTTTCGTTTAAAAATACATCTGCTGCGGCATGAATTGTAATTAAATTGGCGTTATAGGCAACTCCAACGGTGTTTCCATCCGTTCCTCTGGGTCCACAGGCGGCACCTTCCATTGAAGTTCCGTGTCCACAACCGTCATTTGGTGTTTCAACTGGTCCCGTTGGAATTCCTAAAAAAGTATTTCTTGGGAGCGTTACTAATTTTTCAATTGTTCTTCCCGAAGATGAACCTTGATTAAAAGTTGAACCTAAATTCTCTTGGGCATCACTGCAACCAGTATCAATAATCACCATTTTTGCACCCGACCCCGTACTTTTCGCCCAAGCTTGTGTAATATTATGATAAGCAAAATTCCAAGATGCTTTTGCGTTGGGCATAATAGTTGTATAATCAGAAACCGTTAAGCCAATTTCAGCCGTATTTGAACCACAACCACTATCAGAATTTATTTTTGATTTAGCATCTGAAGAACCTCTCGTTTCATACCCCATTGGTTCGGCATACCGTACTAATTTTGAATTTCTTAATCTTTCAATCGTGCTTAAATTACTGACTTTCAAGTCAATAACTGGTAAAATGTTTTCTTCAAAAATTTGTAATTCACTTCGTTTTAATGAAGGATTTGTTCTACTTTCTTCTTCAAAAACAATGTCAAGCACTTTCTCACGGGCAGATTTCCATGCTATTGCATTAATGTCAATCAAATGGATTCTTGGATTAATATCTCCTTCATTTTCAGGTTTATAACCCACGGAAAGCACTTTATCCGATTGTGTTAAGGCACTCCAAATCATCTCATTCGACACGCTCGACCATTCAAATTTGCCAGTATTTTGCAAAGTTTTGAATATAACCAAATCAAGTTCTGATCGTGAAATGGGAGTCGTGGGATTGGGAGTAAGTGATTCGTTCGTATTGTTTTCGCCAGTACAGGCACAAAAAGAAATTGCCATGAAGGCAAGGGCGGTAAATTTTTTAATCATGGTTGTTTTTGGTTAATTTTTTTACGGTAAAATTATAAAAAATATTGAAATAAGTAAATTTTATTTTTAATTTTTCGACAATAAAAAATCATTTAGAGGGTTGTATTTATTAAATCAAACCATTTTATGTAATTTTGAGGTACAATTAAAAAACTAACCAATGAAACGTAATTTCCTGATACTTTTAACAAGTATTTCTCTGATAATTAGTTGTAAAAAAGATAATGGCGAATGGAAAAAGGCGGCTGAAAACCCAGAATTTTTACGCCGAACTCAGCTCCAAGTAACAGAATCCATCATTCACGATATTTTTGCTCCCCCTGTTTCGAGTCGTATATATATGTATGCTTCCTTGGCAGCGTATGAAGCGGGTATTGCTGGAAATCCGAAATATCAATCAATGGTTGGTCAGTTGAGAGGATTTAAGAAAGTATTTCCATTAGATACTTCTAAAAAAATATGTAATGCGTTGGCAGCAACTCGTGCATTTTTGACGATTGGGAAAAATCTAACTTTTGCACAAGATGTATATGTGGGTTTTGAAGAGAAATTATGGAAGGAATATAGGGCAACGGGCATCCCAAGTGATATTTATAAAAATTCAATAGCCTTCGGTGATTCTGTGGCGAATTCAATCATGAATTATTCCAAAAAAGATAATTACAAGCAAACTCGTGGATTCAGATATACGGTAACGAATTTGCCAGGAACTTGGACACCAACTCCCCCCGCATACATGGATGCAGTTGAACCTAATTGGATGAAAATCAGACCATTAACGCTTGATACTTGCTTTCAATTTGCTCCGCCCGAACCTTCAAAATTTGATTTAACAAAAGGAAGTCAATACTATAATGAAGTAATGGATTCGTATAATACCGTAAAAAATTTAACGGAAGAACAACGTGATATTGCTAACTTCTGGGATTGTAATCCATTTAAAATGAATATTACGGGTCATGCCATGTTTGCCACTAAAAAAGTATCACCTGGGGGGCATTGGATGGGAATTACTTCCTTAGTAACTCGCCAGCAAAAAGCGGATATCGGACAAACCGTTGAAGCATACTTGTTAACTTCAATGGCAGTTTTTGATGGTTTTATTTCGTGTTGGACAGAGAAATATCGTACCGTCAGAGTTCGTCCTGAGAGTATTATCAATGCAAATATTGATAAAGATTGGATTCCAGTTTTGCAAACTCCTCCATTCCCAGAATATCCTTCGGGGCATTCCGTGATTTCGGCGGCTGCATCGGTTGTTTTAAATAAAGTAATAGGCGATAAAATTGCCTTCGTGGATTCAACGGAAGTGCCTTATGGTTTGCCAACCAGAAAGTTTAATTCTTTTACTGATGCTGCCCAAATGGCTTCAATTAGTCGTTTGTACGGAGGAATTCATTTCCGCCCCGCCTTGACCAATGGATATAATCAAGGTGAAAAAGTGGGTAATTGGATTTTGAGTAAAGTAAAAACTCGTCGGTCAGTAGAGAAAATGGCACGCCGATGAGACTCGCCGTCCGCCTTGATGCTTTCAGCAACGCAGATTTTCGCAGATTAAAATGAACCTATATTATGTTTCATATACAAACTAAAATAAACTATTTAACAAAATCTGCGAAAATCTGCGTTGCTGAAAGCATCAAGGCGGACGGCGAGTCTCATCTGCGTGCCAACGTATTTCACGGAATAATTAAATAAAATAGTATAATTTAAAGAATCTGTATTGGAATAATACTATTTTTAACCTACTTTGAAACTTTTAATTGTAAATTTGTGTCAAGATTAAAATTAGTATTGAGACCATAGTATTAGAGTATTTGGTATTCATTAAATTTAATTTAAAACTGTAATAAAGTTTTGCTCAATACTAAAACAAGCCAAACACTCTCTACGAAAATTTTAAGATTATGAAGTACGATTTGTTATTAGCGGAATTAATTGTGGCAAGGTCACAAAACCGCACAGAAGTATCGCAGATTGCTGAAAATCAGGAATCAAACAAAGGTTGGTTGGAACGTTTTTTTGAGTTCCTAACGCCCAACGACATCAAAATTGCCACAAAATAGCAATCCATAAAATGCAGAAAGCCCCTTCAAGTTCATTTGTTGGGGCTTTGTGTTTTTACTCGTAGAAGGATTTCGTTTGTATGCTGATGAGTGTTCATACTCAAACTAAACTTTTTATTAAAAATTACGTAAATATGACATCTTGCTGACATTGGTATTTGAGATTTTTTCTCAAATTTGTATTATAAATCTGAAATCATACGTATGAAAAAAATAGTCCACAAACATCCCTTAGCAATTCGCTGGTTTCATTGGTTGAATTTCCCTCTACTTTTTGTTATGATTTGGTCGGGGCTATTAATTTATTGGGCGAATGGAATTTATAAAATTCAAGTGGGGGATACATTACTTTTTAAATTTTTCCCAAAAAGTTTTTACACTTTCTTTGGATTGTCTGCACAATTGGCAAAAGGAATGGCATGGCATTTTGCCACCATGTGGTTGTTCACTTTTAACGGAATTTTATATTTTCTTTATACAGCAATTTCGGGCGAATGGCGATTAATTATTCCAGAGAAAAAATCCTTTAAAGAGGCTTGGCAAGTGGTTTTACATGATTTAGGAATTAGTAAAATTTGTCCGCCACAAGATAAGTATAATGCTGCTCAAAGAGTGGTTTATACCTTAGTAATCATCATGGGCTTTGGTTCAATCCTTACGGGTTGGGCAATTTTTAGACCAATTCA
This sequence comes from Arcicella sp., assembly GCA_025354645.1. GTDB lineage: Bacteria > Bacteroidota > Bacteroidia > Cytophagales > Spirosomataceae > Arcicella. The sequence continues at coordinate 13,516 of JANXML010000256.1, forward strand.
GTTATCGTGGCTTACCACAATCTTGGGAGGATACGAAGCTGCAAGATTGGAACATTTCGTACTCACAATTGCTTTCGTCTTATTTTTTGTTGTTCATATATTACAAGTTATCAAAGCAGGCTGGAAAAATTTTCAAAGTATGATTACTGGATTTGAAGTAAAAGAAAAATTATGAAAGAAGAACTCACAACCGACCAACAGATTAGAAGGAAAACCATCAAGGCTTTTATTGGATTTGGCATTGCCACTCTCATACCTGTGAGTATATGGAAGTGGATAACAAAAAGCCCTTACCTTAATAATGCACTTGCCCCTCTACGAAAGAATTTTGAGTTTAATGAAAAATTAACTGCTAAATTATTGTCTAACAGTCGTTTAGCACCAACTTTTCCTTTGTCGGATGTGCCTAAAAAAATCCGCTCAAACGGAACTGAGGGGTTGATAAGTCCACTTGAAAAGGATTATAAAATCAAAATTGAATCGGGTGAAATGAAATTTGAAATTACGCTTGATGAGTTAAAAATATTACCGAAACACGAAATTATTTATGAGTTTAAATGTGTGGAAGGCTGGTCACAGATTCAGCATTGGGGAGGAGTAAAATTCGTAGATTTTATGAATCACTATAAAGTAGGGCAAAAAGATGCAGAAAATTTGTTTGAATATGTGGGCATGGAAACCCCCGACGGTAAATATTATGTGGGTATTGATACACCAAGTGCCGTTCATCCTCAAACAATTTTAGCGTATGAAATGAACGGAGAGCCACTTACGAACCTTAAACACGGTTCTCCTTTGAGACTAATTATTCCTGTAAAGTACGGAATTAAAAACTTGAAAAGAATTGGCGTAATTAAGTTTTCAGACTCTCGCCCGAAAGATTATTGGGCGTTGTTTGGTTATGATTATTTTGCTGGACTTTAAGAAAATTATAACAATGTTGAGAAGCAAGCTCCAAAGGCTTGCTTTTTCTTTTAATGTTTGGTAAAAAATAACGTATTTTGCTGTATCAAAACGATGTGAAGGAACATCTTGTTATATATACATGAATCTAATAAAAGTAGCCGCAGGGGTCGTTAATCAAACACCGCTTGCTTGGGAAAGTAATAAAAATAATATTATCAATAGCATTGAAGAAGCTAAGAATCAAGATATTAGCCTACTTTGTTTGCCTGAATTGTGCATCACGGGTTATGGTTGCGAGGATATGTTCTATGCACAATCTACGTGCGATACTGCCATGGAAATGTTGCAGGATATTGTACCTCATACATCCAGTATTGCGGTTTGTGTGGGTTTACCAATTCGAGTTTTGAACCACACTTACAATGCCGCTTGTTTGATTGTGAATAAACAAATCAGGGGTTTTGTCTGTAAAAAAAACTTGGCAAATAATGGTATTCATTACGAAACTCGTTGGTTTCAATATTGGTCCATTGGCGAGCGAACAGAAATGCGTTTGGGCGAATTCACGTATCCCGTCGGAGATTTTGTGTTTGACGTTGGCGGAGTAAAAATTGGTTTTGAAATCTGTGAAGATGCTTGGATTGCCAACCGCCCAGGTCGTGAGTTGTATTTGCAAGGTTGTGATGTTATTTTGAATCCTACCGCTTCACACTTTTCATTTTTCAAGACTTTAACCCGTGAAAGATTGGTGCAAGAAGGTTCTCGCTCTTTTGGAGTAGCGTATATTTATGCCAATTTATTGGGAAATGAGTCTGGTAGAGCCATTTTTGATGGCGATGCAATGGTGGCACAAACGGGCGAAATGTTGGTTTCTGGAACCAGATTTTCTTATAAAGATTTTTATTTAACGACGGCAGTAATAGATTTAGACAAAATTCGATTGGAACAAACCCAAAATCGAATAACTTTCAAATCATCGAATCCTGTGCAAGTGCTTTTTGATTATCCAGAAATTGACCCTGTGAAAAATGTTTATGAATTGGAACATTGGGAGGCTAAGGGATACCAAAAAGAAGAGGAATTTGCTCGGGCAATTGCCTTGGCATTGTTCGATTATCTTCGTAAATCTCGCTCGAATGGATGGGTAATTTCGCTTTCAGGCGGAGCAGATTCTTCTGCAATTACGGCTCTGTGTTATGTCGCTATTGAGTTGTGCGTCAAGGAGTTAGGTCTTGATGGTTTTAAGAAAAAATTTGCTTATATCAAAAATATTCAAGAATGTAAGGATGTAAAAGAATTATCTGCCGCTTTGATTATTAATGTTTATCAAGGCACGGAAAATAGTTCAAAAGCTACTCGCCACTCTGCAACTTCTTTGGCGAAAGATTTGAATACGACTTTTTATGATATTGACATAAATGGATTAGTAGAAACTTATAAAGGACTTATTCAAGGGGCAATTGGACGAGATTTATCTTGGAAAACCGATGATATTGCTCTTCAAAATATTCAAGCGAGGGTTAGAAGCCCAAGTGCTTGGTTATTAGCAAATATCACAAATTCATTGTTACTTTCAACCTCAAATCGTTCGGAAGCATCGGTGGGTTATGCCACAATGGACGGTGATACTTCGGGTTCAATTTCTCCGATTGCGGGGATTGATAAGCACTGGCTTCGTCATTTTTTACGGTGGTTAGAAAACACAGGATTGGGCGGAGAATTAAAAATCGTAGGATTAAATGCCATGAATAATCTTCAACCAACCGCCGAACTTCGCCCATTGGAAGCCAAGCAAATTGACGAAGAAGATTTGATGCCTTACGACCTCTTGAACGCCATAGAAACGGCTGCTATTCGGGATAAAAAAACGCCAAAAGACTGTTTACAGTTCATGGAGTTAGAATTTGAAGGAATTTATGACCGAGAAAAATTAGTGTTATCTATCGAGAGATTCTTTAAACTTTTCGCCCGAAATCAATGGAAAAGAGAACGTTACGCCCCAAGTTTCCACGTGGACGACCGCAATCTCGACCCAAGAAGCTGGTTGAGGTTCCCGATTTTGTCGGGTGGATTTGAGAAAGAAATTGCGGATTTGCACGAATATGTAAAAAATTCTGGGAAGGGAAAACGAAAAGGAAAAATTGGATTTTAAATAAATCTATGTTAGGTTTTCAATATTCGGTAATACGCCGATTTTAGAAGATTATAAATGACAATTTTACCAGTTTGTATTCGGGAAATGTATTCAAAATAAAAATTTTTACCATAAATGTCAAACCAAATAAACACTATAATTTTTGATTTAGGAGGTGTTCTCATCGACTGGAATCCTTTATACGTTTTCAAAAATTTGATTCCAGATGAAGCACGTCGAAAATATTTTTTTGAGGAAGTCTGTACGACGCAATGGAATGAAAAACAAGATGGTGGTGTACTCATTGAAACCGCAACTGATGAAAGAATTGCTTTATTCCCTGAATGGGAACTTGAAATTAGAGCCTATTATGGGCGTTGGGTTGAAATGTTGGGAGAACCTTTATTGGGAACAGTTGAAATACTTAAGAAATTGATTGATTCGTCAGATTACAGCGTTTATGCCCTCACGAATTGGTCGTCCGAAACTTTCCCAATTGCCAAATCCATTGAACGTTTTCATTTCTTGCATTGGTTTGAAGGCGTTTTAGTATCGGGAGAAGAAAAGTTGATTAAACCACAACCCGAGATTTTTGAATTGATGTTGAGTCGTTATAACATTGACCGCACGAAGGCTATTTTTATTGATGACAATATCAGAAATGTTCATGCTTCTAATGCTGTCGGTTTGTCTGCGATTCATTTTACCACATCCGAATCATTGGCAACTGATTTGAATAAATTAGGAATCTTGATTTAATAAAAATTGTTTACCTTTAACCGTGAACCGTTCACCGCAAAATGCTCTTAGCCATCGACATCGGCAATACAGACATTGTTTTTGGAATTCATAACTCAGTTTCTTGGATTCATCAATTTCGTATTTCATCCTCTTTATCTCATCGTGCTTCTGATTATGAAGCACAATTGCGAATTCGTTTTTTAGAAAACTCGCTGAAATTCAATGACATAGACAAAACAATTATTAGTTGTGTTGTTCCAGACCAACGTGCCGTTCTGAAAGAAATGGTGCAACAAATGTTCGGTCTTGACCCTGTGATGGTGGGCGTTGAAATATATGATAAATTGAAAATGCAAATTCCAAGTCCTTATGAAATCGGAACTGATTTGGTTTGCAATGCGGTCTATGCGTATTATACCTACAAAAAAAATTGCCTAATTGTAGATTTTGGTACCGCTTTGACGTTTACAGTTGTCACGGGTGAAGGTCAAATTTTAGGTGTTTCAATTGCTCCTGGTTTGAAAACTGCCGTAAAAGCATTGTTCTCCAACACTGCACAACTACCCGAAGTTCCACTCGTAATGCCTGATTCTGCCATTGGTAAAAACACTGTTCACGCCATACAGGCAGGGATTTTGTGGGGATATGTGGGGATGGTGCGTGAAATGATTCATCAAATAAAAAAAGAAGTTGGGCAGGATTGTATGGTGCTGGCAACAGGTGGACTCTCTTCTATTCTCACACCTTTGCAAGACGATTTTAATGAAGTAGATAAAGCTCTGACTTTGAACGGATTAAAGATTATTTCAGAGTTAGTTATGTAAAACACCATTACAATTTTATACATGACTCCAAGTTATGCCCTGAACATTTAGCAATCATCATTTTTAAATGATGATTTTTTTATTTCCACTGCAACCTTTTTATTCTCGCTTGCATCTCAATTACAGATACCAATCGTACAAAACTAAATAAATACCTTAATGAATTAATCTTAACCACTCATCCTTTAAAAAGACCGAATAGGTAATATGCAATACAAGGTAGTAGGCTTTACTTATAATTTTGATTCAACAAATAAACCTTTTTATGATGTCAAGTATTCGCATCGTTCAATATTAAACATAAAACTCGTTATGAAAACTTTACTATATTCAATCCTCGCCCTCCTAAGCCTTAATAGTTTTAGAACTCATGCACAGGGTAAAATAAGTGGACAAATTACTGATGAAAAATCTAAAATCGTGGAATTTGCGAGCGTAACCTTGCTTAAAGCCAAAGACTCAACGCTTGTAAAGGGGGCATTATCTGACGGAAGTGGTTCTTTTGAATTTGAGAAAATTCCTTTGGGAGAATACTTGGTGAATATCTCACAAATGGGTTATAAGAAATTCTTTACCCCTAAATTTTCATTGGATTCTGATAATCCTTCGGTCAAATTATCAAGTTTAGTCTTATCAGAGGATTCTAAGCAATTAGCTGAGGTTCAAGTAGTTGCCAAGAAACCTTTCATCGAACAACAGATAGACAGAACGATTGTGAACGTCGAAAACTCTATTGTTTCAGCAGGAGCTACGGCATTAGAAGTCTTAGAAAAATCGCCTGGAATCACCGTTGATAAAGACGGTAATATTTCTTTGAAAGGCAAACAAAATGTGATGGTGTTGATGGACGGCAAACCAACCTATATGTCAGCAAGTGATTTGGCAAATTTATTAAGAAATATGCAGTCGAGTCAATTAGAAAAAATTGAAATTATGACCAATCCACCCGCAAAATATGATGCGGCAGGGAATGCAGGGGTCATTAATTTACGAACAAAAAAGAATCAAAATATGGGCTTGAATGGTTCGGTAACGGTTGGATATGGATACGGTTTTTATAAATCTTTACCGAAACAAAACGGAAGTTTGAACCTGAATTATCGTCAAGGAAAATTGAATTTATTTGGAAATTTTTCAGGAAATAACCGTAAATCTTTTCAAATAAATGAGATAAATAGAAAGTTTGTTGAGAACGGGAAAACGCTTTCGGGTTTTGACCAAGTGGCTGATTCTGACAAAAAAAATAGTTCAGTTTCCTATAAAGTTGGGGCGGATTATTTCTTAGATTCAAAAAACACGATTGGTGTTCTGTTGAATGGAATGAGTGGGAATTATTCTGAATTACTTGATAATCAAGCTATTGTAAAAAATTCGTTTGGAATTAAAGATTCAACCTCCATTACAAAAGGAGATATTAATAACGGCTGGTCAAACTATTCTGCCAATATTAATTTCAAACACGTCATTGATTCGACGGGTAAGGAATGGACGATGGATGCTGATTATGCTCGTTACAACACAGATAATACGATGATGTATCGTACTTCAAAATATGATTTGCAAAATATCCTACGCCAAACTCGAAATGAAGATGGTATGACGGCATCAAAAATCAATATTTATTCCATCAAAGGTGATTTGGTTTATCCAATAAATAAAACCTCCAAATTTGAAGTAGGAGTGAAGTCAAGTTATGTTAATTCTAATAATGATATGCGTTTTGAATTTTTGGTTGGCGACCTCAATAATCGTATCCTTGACCCAACCAGAACTCGTGATTTTTTGTACAAAGAAAATATCAATGCGGGGTACTTAAATTACTCAAAACAGTTTAAAAAATTGAGCGTACAATTAGGTTTGCGAGTTGAAAATACCATCGGACAAGGAACCTTGAAAGGAGTAGAATTATTAAACAGAAACTACACCAATTTGTTCCCAAGCATATTTCTACGGGAAAAATTGAATGCAAAACATCAATTGGGATTATCGTATAGCCGAAGAATTGACCGTCCAAGTTATGAAGATTTGAATCCATTTTTGTATTTCCTCGACCCTTATACTTTTGAAAAAGGAAATGAACTTTTAAAACCTCAATATACTGATGCTCTCGAAGTTTCTCACACTTTTATGGATGCGGTCACAACGACAATCAATTATAGTAGGACAAATGGTGTGATGACTCAAATTCTACAACAAAACAATGCCCTAAAATTGACGAATGTAACGAAATATAATATTGGATATGTGGATAATTTCGGAATTGCGTTTTCCGTTCCAGTGCCTATTACAAAATGGTGGTTTAGTAATACTTATTTCAATTTATGCGAATTACGGGTTAAACTTTTATAAAAAAAAGACAGAGTGAGGTATAAAATTGTTTGAGAATTATGGAAAAATCACTCAAACTTATCAAATTATACACCCACATCTGTGAGTTGTATGAATCGGAACTCCAAT
>JANXML010000263.1 GCA_025354645.1 Arcicella sp.
CTTAGCCAATGGGATTTCTGAAAATAAATTTCTAATTTTACTACTGATGATATTTTTCATTAAAGGCTGTTTTTGTTGCTTGAGAACTACAAATTTCAGCCTTTTTTTATTAATTCTAATTTTTCATCGGGTAGAGTAAAAAAGATTAAATTTGTAATAATAGTAACGACTTAATTACCTTATTATGGAAATTATTAATTTTAATTCAAGTTCAATTAAACCTAAATTTCAGCAACTTATTGAACACATAATTGCATCAATTGAAGATGGTACTTTTGTTCGTGGACAACGGTTACCATCCATCAATGAAGTTTCTAAAAGTTCTGGAATTGCTCGTATGACTGTTGCAAAAGCCTATGACGAACTTAGATCCTTGGGATTGGTGACTTCACATCATGGAAAAGGTTTTTATGTGTCGAGTACTGATACCAGAAATCAACTGAACATTTTTGTGCTTTTTGATGCTTTGACTCCCTACAAAGAGATATTATACGACCATTTAATGGCAAATTTAGGTGACGCAATACACGTAAATATTTTTTTTCATCATCATAATTTAAAAGTGTTTGAAAACTTGCTGATGAACAATTTAGGGCAATATAATTATTACGTTGTTATGCCTCATTTCAAAGAAGATGTCACTAAAATTTTGCAAAATATACCCAAAGAAAAATTACTGATTCTTGATATTGATACCCCAAAATTGGGCGATGACTACGCAATTTTATACCAAGATTTTGAGAAAAACATCTATCACGGGCTTTTAGAAGCAATTTTATTAATTAAAAAATACAAAACTCTCACTTTGGTTTTGAGCAGTAAAAACTTCCAATTCACACCCTTCGGAATTATTAATGGGTTTGAAAAATTCTGTGAAGATCATAAAATTCGTTACGAAATAATTTCAAATTTAGAGGCAGAAGAACATCTTCAAAAAGATCATGCCTATCTGGTTTTTCGAGAAAATGATTTAGTAAGATTCATTAATTGGTCGAACAAAAAGGGCTGGAAATTGGGTGAAGATATTGGCTTAATTTCTTATGATGACACACCCATTAAAGAGATTTTGGCGGAGGGGATTTCAGTTATTTCTAATGATTTTGCATTAATGGGCAAACGGGCGGCGGAGATGATTCTGTCTCGTGAAAAAGGGCGTTTTGTGAATGAAAGTCGATTTATTGAACGGAAGTCTTTGTAAGAATTTCCGTTCAATAATTTCAATTGATTATTTTTATCGCTTTCATGTTTTGAATCAGTATTTAGAAAATGTTTAAATTTCATAAATGTCTGAATATAAATGACTTACGAAATACCCTGAAAGCTCTTTCCGAAATCCCACTGTTTGAGCGAACCGTCCAACGTCCAGCGAGTTTCGGAATTTCTTGATTTTCATTTGCGGTTAATTTCTTGTATCATGAAAAGTGAAGCCACACAAAAGGAAATTTCATAATTCTGAAACAAACCAAATAAAATTTTCAAACATCTTCTTATTTGGATAACACAAAGCTACATCATCAGAAACCACGAAAAATAACCTTTTAACCATATAAAAACATCATAAATTCCCCATTTATAATTTTTTCAATTTTAAACGAATGCCAATATTTTTAAATAAGTTTTATGTAACCCTTTATACAAGTTGCTTAAAATTCAAAAACCCCACAGATTGCGAGGCTTTTGAATTCTAAATTAAATTTTCTAATTAAGGGCAATTAATTGTTTCACATTTAAGAAAACTGGTTTTGAAGTTTCTTTTAAATACGTTTTTTTGGTAATACCATATTTGTTAATTAACTCAAAAACATACTTTCCATCTGACAAATCTTCTAAATTTAAAATAACTCCAGATTGACTTTCAGATTTACCCATGTATTTTGAAAATATAGAATTGCCATCCTTATCTTTCAAAATCAATTTTAAAAAACTTTTGTCTCCATCCCTTTTTGTTAAGTAAATTTTCATTTTGAATTCGTTTTCTTTACCCAAAAATTTTGCATAATAGAAAGGCGTTGCAATCACATTTGGATTTAAGTTTTCAATTTCAGCAACATCTTGTGCCTTCATTGTCTGAACAAACAATATTGCTACGAATGCAATACTAAATAAATTTTTCATTGTTTTTTTTGTTTAAGTTTAATTCGATAAGTTCGTTTGAACATGACAAAATTAGTACTTAAAACATTGCTCTGAAATAACCTATTATCCAACATAAAAAAGCTAAATACCTGATAATTAACCGTTTACTCAATTATATTACCGTTATATAAATTATCCATGACCTTTTATACTTACACAAAATGCTCAGAAAATATTTCTGAGCATTTTATTTTCTATATTATAAAAATCAGTTTAATAGAAGTTCCCATTGCGATTTCAGATTCAATTTTCAAATTCCCATTCAAATTTTTTGCCCGATTCTTCATGTTTTTTAATCCATTTCGATCAGTTTCCATTAACGGATTAAAACCTTTTCCATCATCCCGAATTAATAATTCAAACTGTTTACCAACCTTTATTTCGACCAAAGCATTTTTGCATTTTGAATATTTCACTAAATTATTGACAGCCTCTTTGAAAATCAGATAAACATCTCTTCTCTGTTCCATAGATAATTTTACATCTTTTAAGTTTTCTGGTATAACTATTTGATAATCAATGTCTTTGGCATCAAATAACTCGGCAGCATATCTACTCATCCGTGCGATTATACTTTCCAAATCATCATTTTTGGGATTGATACTCCAAACAATGTCATCCATCGTATTTCCAATACTCAGAGCGTCATCATTAATACGTCCCAAAAGCCCAAAGCTTGGATGCAATTCGTCCAATTTTTTTTGAGCGAGAGAACTTAAAATACCAATTCCACTCAATGTAGCCCCAATTTCATCGTGCAAATCTGCGGCAATATGGTTTCTCACCAGTCGCATTTGTACTGCTTGACGTAGCCGATAAAGAAACACGAAATAAAATGCTGAACCAATAATGAGAAGAATGAAAAAATATATAGAGGGCAAAAACCACCACTTTTGCCATACATTTGGACGAATATTTAGCTTAATTATTTGAAGTTTATTCGGATTATATTTTTCTCTTATCACAAAAGAATATTTTCCCCCTGGAATTTCTTGGAAGTATGCATTGGTTTGAACTCGATAATCGTACCAATACGTATCAATCGCATTAAATTGGTATTGATAAGTATTAGTATCGTTTAATAGATGAATAATTTGAATTGATAATCTTCTTCCAGGAATTTCAATTTCTGAAATAAATTTTCCATTTTCTTTATTTAGTAAACTATCGTTGATTGTAAGACGCTGAAAATGAATTGGTTGTGCCAAAATAAAACTTTTCGACAAGTAGATAATCATTAATATTTTTAGAATCATTTTCATCATAAAACAACGACAAATAATTAAGAAATCGCTTTATAAATTTAATAATTTCGGGCGAGCTACATACAATCCGTATGTGACAAATGAATAGCTAATAATATCAGACATTGAACCCAAACCAGCCCAAATAAAATGTCCAACGGTATTCTCGGTAAAACCAGTATCGGGATAATACAAAACAATTATCAATAAAATCAATGCTGAAATGCCAATACCAACGGATATCCAAAGTAAAGAAAAATCTCTTCGAGCTTCTTTACTAAAAATGTATAAGTAATAATAAACGATTAGAAGAATAATAATTTCTTGACTCGGATAAATATTGTTGGGGAATTTTGTTCTATAATTTTCAATGAAAAACATATCAATTACAACAAAAACAGCGAAAGCAATTAAAAATATTTTAATAAACTTCCAAAATTTATAATTCCCAATTGTAAGTTGATAAATGTAAAAGACCATCCAAACGAATGCGGGAGAAGATAAATAGAAAATGAAAAGATTATTTACTTTCATTTTCGCCAATACGAATGTGCTAACTGCAAAGACAATATTGAAAATAATGTACCAAGAAACTCTTTGACGGATAACATCAAAAGTTTTCCATCGAATAATGATTACCAAAAGCGGAATGATTAAGTACCATTGAGCAATGATACTTAACCAATTAAGGAGTTGCGTTTCTATCATGCGATTGGATTAGGATAAGGCGTTCCACCGTTGGGGGGGGTTGTGGGTGGAGTTACGGGATCTAAATTGGCGGTCATGTAGCATGAAACAAGATTTGATGGTTTTCCTTTTTCAACAATCCCAATGGAATCAATCACCAACTGCAATTCTTTACTTATTGGAATTAGTGGTGAGGTAGTCGTTTTGGCAACTTCTTGTGAAAAACCATACCCAAAATTGACTCCGATTCCAATGTTATTTTCTTCTGATTTTTTAACTAACGGATCTTTCAACACTGTTGCTAATAAATCTTGAAATGATGTACCGTCAGCAAGAACAATATCTTTTGAAATGTCCGATAAAATTTGAATCAAATCTTTCCTTGAAATAAAATACCCAGGGAATTTGAGTTTATCTCCCTTAGTAATATTTCCTTTAATCTTAGTTGATGATAGCTCTTTATTGAGAAACTCTTTTTTGAATACATCAATAACCCCTTTTCTAATTTCCATTTGGTCTGGGTGGTCTAATTTTACTGTGACTAAATTATCCATATCTTTTTTTTTAGAGTAAATTATAACATTATCAAAGTTTGAATATAAAAATAGCTAAAACAATAACCCTTTACACACATTTCTAAAATTTTGTGATTGAAAATTTGTTTTACGGTAAAAATTCTCTAAAATTTCGCAAAAAACTCTAATAATCATGGTATTAGCAATTAAATTAAGGGATAATATTTTTGTTCCTCAAATTATCATCAATAATATAGAAAATATATTTGGTGAAAATTATTCAATTGCACAAAGTTCAATTAGAGGAGTTTATTCATCTAATGATGATTTATCATTTACAAATTTTTTCAATCAAATTATAAATGTATTTACCCCAAATTTAATATTTAATTTATATCATTTGGTGGATAGCCAAATAATTGCTGATGAATTAGTAGCAGATAAAGTCTTTAACAATAATCAATTAGCATCAAATCCTGACCCAAATTCTCTGCTTCTTCGACCACTAATTAATTATCTAAATTTATTTGGTTTCGAAATAAAAAACCGACCTACCCGAGGGCAACTGCTAATTTTAAAAGGCTTAAAAATGCTTAATATCATTCAAGAATATTGGTTAGAAGGTGAAACTTTTCGCAGTGAGAGTTTTCAAAATAATGCTCCTTTATTAAATGAGGGAAATAATTATTTACAAAACTTTAATTATTTAGACATTCCAGACAGAGGTGCAGGGGTATCTTTAATTATTATAGAACCAGATGCAACCAAGGATTTGGAGAAAATTAAGGTTGATGTTAATGTTGATAATTTTATGAACGGAACCATTTCCTTAAATACTCTCGGGATTATGGGATTTGGAGATATTCATCAAAATTTGACGTTATCTACACTTTATGGAGACAAAGAACGTACATTAGAAGGATTAGTACCAAAGGTAAATCTTGTGGTATGTTCATTAAATAAACCCACTTTGACTGATAATTTAACTAAAATGTTCAAATCAAAACAAAGAACCATTCTCAATCTTTTGAGAAGCGTTTTAGTTGAAGTGAATGATAAAAAATTTCAAAATTCAGTTCTACTTTTCGAGTTTGAAACTTGGATTCCATTGAATAAAAACGAACCAAATACAGGAGAAAATTTTCCATCTTTTATAATTTGGGATATAAAAAACAAGATTGATGAATTGGTTAAAAAAAGAAATATCATTGTAATCGGAGGAGTTGGAGATTCTCACAAAAATTTTGACCCCGCTCCTTGGAAGAACAGGGACGATTACAGTTATGTAGATTTAAACAAGCCTGGGTTGCCATTTATTATGGTGTCAGGGGTTGATAGAAAGTCTAATAGTAATGATTTTACTATTAATTCTAAATCCAATTATGGAAAAAATGTAGATGTCTATATGTACACCAATTTTAACTTAGGAAAAAATGGTCTCTTTGGAGGAACTTCGGGTGCTTCGGCAGCCATGGCAGGAGTTGTTACTTATTTACAAGGAAAAGCACTTTTAAAAAATTCCGATAATGGCTTACCTAATATTCAGAATAGCAGACCATTAACTATTCAAGTACTTAAAAAACTAATTCAAAGTACTTTTATGCTTAAATTTCCAAGAACAAATCCTACTGATTTAATTGATATAACTACTGGATTTATCACTCCTTTTAAGTTTACAGACCTTTGGAAATTTTGCGAAAAATTGCTAAACCCACCCCTATCATAGCATCAATAATCGCTCGCCAATCGCTTTTGCAACCGCCTCTGTGCCACATTGAACATGCAGTTTATGATAAATATTTTTCAAATGTCGCCTGACCGTTTCGATGGAAATACTACATTCTATCCCAATCATTCGGTAGGAAAATCCACGAGTTAGAAGTTCCAAAATCTGTTTTTCTCTTTCGGTAATATTATACTCATTTTTGGGCTTTTCAACTTTCCTGAAAGTCTGTAAAACTCTTGTTGCAATCCCCGCAGACATGGGAGCTCCACCTGAAAGTACTTCTTTGATGGCATTGAAAAGTGAAGAGGAAGCATCTTTTTTGAGGATATAACCATCTGCTCCGTAACTCAGACACGTGAAAAGTCTATCATCATCATCAAAAACGGTGTGCATGATTATTTTTACGTCTGGAAATTTCTTCTTTACAATCTGAACGCCCTCAATTCCATCGTGTTCGGGCATATCAATGTCCATAATAATTACGTCGGGTTGATCTTTGATTACTTTGTTCAGAATATCGTAAGTGTTTGTATATGAACCTTTTACCTCAAATTCATCTGAACTCCCAATTAGCATTTCTATTAAATCACGAAGTTTATCATTGTCTTCAAAAATTGAAATTGTCATCATCATAATTGGTTATCCAGCGGGATATTTGTTGGTGAACTTGAATATTTACAAATATAAGTATTATATAAATGCTTGTAAATAACCCTTTTGTGTGATATTTATTATTTCAAGAAAATGGTCAATTTAGATTTTATTTATTTTTTTTGATTATTTCTCTTAGTATCAAAAAACTAATTACCAACCAAATCAAAGTTTCAAGAATTAAATATAGGCGATGAAGCAAATAAAAATCATCTCGATTCATGATTTTATGATTCTCAAAATCCAATAATTCTGTTTGATATTTATGCAGTAAAAAGAGCAATAATTGAAAGCCAACTAAGCTAATGGCGATAATTTCTTCAACTAATTTATTTTTAGTAAACGCCTCATTTTTAAGGCAATAAGCGTAAATTAGGAAGATTATCAAACTAAAAATGTTTACATAGACAGTCACTTGTTGGGTAATAAATCCCATTTCAGTATGTGAACCTAACACATTCATTCCCACTGGAACAACAATTCCTGCATAGAACGTAAATGCTCCCCACCAAAAACATAAAACTATGATTTTTAAGTAGTTATTTTTCATTTTAACTTGCCATATCCACCTCCTCCTGGCGTATAAATGGTTAGAACATCCCCTTTTCCAACTTGAAATTCATTGCTTGAAAAAGTTTCTCCATTTTTCTTTTTAAGGATATGCTTGCCAACTTTCCCATTGCCGCCTCCATTCATTCCGTAAGGTTCTTGTTCTTGATGTTGTCTAATTAAAGAAACGTCAACATTTTCTAAAAACTCAATTTCTCGAACAATACCATCTCCGCCTTTGAAAAGCCCCTTACCACCAGAATTTTCTCGTATTTCAAAACGATTCAAATACACTGGATACCGCAACTCCATCACCTCCGCATCCGTAATTCGGGTATTTGTCATGTGTGAATGAATTCCTGATGTTCCCGCAAAACCGTCTCCCGCTCCACTGCCACCACAAATGGTTTCGTAGTAACCAAATTTATCGTTTCCGAATAAAAAATTATTCATTGTTCCTTGCGAGCAAGCCACAATTCCGAATGCTTTCAAAAGTGTATCCGTTAAACGCTGACTTACCTCAACATTGCCACCAACAACGGCGGGACATTTTTCTGGATCATCTGGAAAATTTGGATTTAGCATTGAATTTTCTGGTATTATTAATTTTACAGCTTTCAAAATCCCATCATTCAAGGGAATTTTTTCATCCAATAACAGCCGCAAAACATAAACTACTACCGAATTTACGATTGAAATATTGGCATTTAAGTTTCCATGATGCGTTTTTGAAGAGTCTGTGAAATCTATAATGTACTCACTTTCAGATATTTGTACCTTCACTTTGAGAGAATAGATGGGTTGAAAATCTGTCTTGCTTGAATTATCCAAAAACTCTTCCGCTTCATAAATTCCTTTTTCAAATGACTTAAAACGTTCAACCATTTTTTCAGTCGAATAAGTTTTCAAGCGATTCATATAAAAATGAACCTTCGCCAAACTATGCTGATTCACCAAATTCTGCAAAGCAATTTCTCCGTTTCTATTGGCTGCTAAAGCCGCATTCAAATCTGCCAAATTTTCCTGTAAAGCACGAGTAGGATATTTTGCATTTGTTAAAACCTTCGTAATTTCTTCCCAACGAATTTCGCCCTGTTTAACTAAATACATTGGTAGAATCACAACGCCTTCCTCCGCTAAATTTGTAGAATTAGGTGGCATTGAAGCAGGACGAATTCCGCCAATTTCGGAATGATGACAACGATTGACAACATACCCAATTAACTGGTTATCAACAGAATATACAGAAGAAATCAAAGTTACATCGGGCAAATGTGAACCTCCATATTTTGGATGATTTGTAACGACAACATCTCCTTTTCCAATTTTGATGTATTTTAAAACACTTCGGACACACACTCCTAAACTACCTAAATGAACAGGAATGTGTGGTGCATTTGCAATCAATTCTGCCTCTGCATCCAACAAAGCACAGGAAAAATCAAGGCGTTCTTTTACATTAACGGATAAGGCAGTTCTTTGCAAAAGGACACCCATATTCTCTGCAATCGACATAAAACGATTCGTGAATAATTCAAGTTGGGTTTGTTGATTTTCAAATTTTGAAACCACATTTAAGGTCTTATCTTCTTGACTTAATTTTGAAAATTTTCCAGTGGCATTTACATCCAAAATAAATTCCCAGCCTTCTTCAATGACGGTGGTGCTAAATCTATCCAACAATAAGGCAAAACCTACAATTTTTGCTCCAGATTTCAGATTTTCTCTAATGAAAACAGGAACAGATTGATACTGATTTTGTACAAATGAATTTATAAAATGAGACGGTTTCGGAAGATACGCTTCAATAATTTCTATTGATTTTTTTTCAATAACTTCTCCGTTTACCTCAAAAGCAATTACTCGAATACTTTCAATCTCAATTTCACGATTTTCAACCCAGTGTCCAAAAATTGAAATATATTTTTCTTTAAATTTAAGGATAACTTCCTCATAATCAGACCATTCAATTTCTAAATTTGAATCCTGTCCCTTAAATCTCAAATAAAGAAAATGGTTTTTAAATTGTATTTCATTTTCAGAAACCCCATCATTCTTTAACTTATCGACCACTTCTTTCTCTATTTTTTCAAAATTTAGGTAAAGATTTTTAGCCATTTTTTTATCAAAAATTTGAATTAAAGAAGCCTCAGCAAATCTTTCAATCTGAGCTTTAGAAATACCAAATGCCGATAGAATTCCAGCATCTTTTGGTAATAAAATTGTGGAGATGTTCAAGAGATTTGCAATTCCACAGGCGTGCAATCCTCCTGCACCTCCAAAAGCAACTAAGGCGTATTTAGTTAAGTCATACCCCTTTAAAATAGAAATTTTACGCACGGTATCTGCCATTTTTTCGTTGGCAATTATTCTAAATCCCTCTAATATTTCTTCTCTACTTAATTGATTACCAGCTAATTGAAGAATTTCAAATAATCTTTCCTCCGCTTTTTCAAAAAAAATTGGAATTGAAAATTGGCTTGAGTCTAATCTACCTAAAAGTAAATTTACATCCGTAATTGTCAAGGGTCCTCCCGCACCATAACAAGCAGGACCAGGCGTTGAACTTGCACTTTCTGGACCGACTGAAAGTTTATATCCATCGAAACTACAAATCGAACCTCCCCCCGCTGCTACCGTTTCAATGGCTAAGGAAGGACTATAAATATGAGCTTTACCGATTTTTTGCGAAAATTGGTATTCAAATTGACCATCATAACGTGTCACATCCGTGCTGGTGCCTCCCATATCAAAAGCAATAAACTTCTCATAACCAGCCTGTTGGGCAATAACAGAGGCACCAACAACGCCGCCAGCAGGACCAGAAAAGAGGCTGTCTTTTGGGTAAAAAAAATCTGAATTAACAAGGCTCCCTGAACTTGTCATCACCTTCAAATCTTGATTAGGTAATTTGACTTTAATATTTTGAAGATAATTTGAAATAATAGGAGATAAATAGGCGTTCACCACTGTCGTTTCTGCACGGTTAACGAAATTTATTTGCGAACTTAATTCAGTAGATATATTTACAAATTTAAAATGTTTTAGCAATAAATCTTGTAAAATCTTCTCATGAATATTATTTCGGTAAGCATTCTTTAAACAGATTGCAATTGATTCAACTTCTTGATTTTTAAGGGTTTGTATATCTTTTTCAAGTAATTTTAAATCAATATTTCTAATAATTTTCCCTTCAAAATCAATCTGCTCTTCAATTTCAACAACTGTTGAATTTAATGGTTTTGGTCGGATAATATTCAACGCAAAAATATCAGGTCGAGCTTGATTACCAATTATTAATAAATCTTTAAAACCCCTTGTAACTACAAAAGCGGTTTTGGCTCCCTTCAATTCCAAAAGTGCATTTGTTCCTTTCGTAGAACCAATTCTTAGGTGAATTTCTGGAAATTGTTCCTGTAATCTCGTCTCAGTAATGAGTCTTACACCTAAGACGGGTGCCTCTTCATGAGCCGTTAAGGCAAAACTAAATAGCTGATTAACAAATACATTGGGTAACTCATCATCAATTTCGATAATTGAATTTACAGTATCGAAATTCTTCACTTTTGATTCGAAGGAGTGACCTAAAATTAAAAAGAGATAATCAATTAGAATATCTCTTTTTAAGTGCCAAGACTGCTTTATTTTAAATTTATTGCCAGAAATATGTTCTATAACTTCCCCTCTGATGGTGCTATTTGACAGAATCTTAGTGCGATATTCATTCCCAAAATTATCAGTTGCTATACAATCAGTAAAAGTTCCTCCAGTGTCTATAGAAATGTAAAAAGATGTATTCATGTAATATGAAAATTAGCCACAAAATCACCAAGGTTCAAAGAATAAAATCTTGGTGATTGAGAGCGTTGATGACAAAATTTAAAAATCGATATGTACGTTTACCCATCCTTCATCAAATCTTGCACCGAATTTTTTATAGAAATTTATGGCTGGTTGGTTCCAATCCAAAACTTGCCACATTAAGCCCTTACAAGCATTTTGGCGAGCTTTTTCGATGGTGGCATTCAATAATTTTTCTCCTAATCCTCTCCCTCGCATCGTTTCTGAAACGATTAAATCTTCCAGATAAAGCCGTTTCCCTTTCCAAGTTGAATACCTATAATAATACAAAGCCATCCCAAAAATTTCGCCATCAACTTCAGACACTATCGTTCCAAAAATTGGATTTTCACCGAACCCATCTTTGTACATCTGCTCAATGGTATTAGTCACTTGTTCTGGAGCTTTTTCATAAAGTGCCAATTCCTTAATTAGCTCAAACATAGCAGGAACATCCTGTTGAACGGCATCTCTAATAGTAATAGACATTAAAATAGGGGTTAAATTGAATTCGTTTTTGGTTTAGAAATACCTAAAATCAATATTCAAAAATTATAAATTACTTCACCATTCAGACCAATAAAAAGCAAGTCTCTATTTTCCAATTCTTTAATAACATTATGAGGATTAATTTCGATGTGTTTAATTGCTTCATAATAGCCTGTAATGTAGTTTTTTAAAGGTTTTGCCTTTTTTGGACGCATTTCTCGATCTACTCCTCCAAGAAATTCCACAAAATCATCAAGGTTTTTTGCTACTATATCCATTATTTTAAAGTTTAGAATTTAGTTTGAATTAATAAGTTATGAGCTGTAAATGAAGTGGTTAGCTATAGACTTTTATCAGAATAAATCTACTTTTAAAAAATTAATGGCGATTTTATTTTAAGTAGTATGTATGAGATCGTAAGTATAAGGTAGTAGGTATGAGGTAGTAGGTATGAGGTAGTAGGTATAAATTATATTAATCTTCATCTTTACAATATTAGATTGAGTTTGTACCGAAAATTATGTTTCAATACCTACTCTACCTCATACCTCATACCTAAAACCTCATACCTACTACCTCATACCTAAAACCTCATACCTAATATAAAACTTTATTCATTATTCACGTATCCTTCCCATTTTTCAATCACATTTTGCATTTCGATGGGTAATTCAGAATCGAAGGAAATAAATTCATTCGTTTTTGGGTGAATAAATCCCAACGATTTTGCGTGAAGAGCCTGCCTTGTACACATTTTAAAGCAATTATTTACAAATTGTTCATATTTTGAAAACAAGGTTCCTCGCAAAGGTTTATTTCCACCATAAGTTTCATCGTTGAAAAGTGTGTTTCCGATGTACTTTAAATGAACCCGAATCTGGTGAGTTCTTCCAGTCTCTAAATTACATTGAATTAGGGAAACATACCTTATTTTTTTTAAAATTTTATAATGCGTAATTGCTTCTTTTCCTTGTGTTCCATCGGGAAAAACTGCCATAATTTTTCGGTCTTTCAAACTTCTGCCAATATTTCCTTCGATGGTTCCCTCCTCCGATTTTGGTTCTCCCCACACCAAAGCATTATAAGTTCTTTCGATAGAATGGTCATAAAATTGCTTTGCTAAATGAGTCATTGCTTGGTCTGTTTTCGCTATTACGAGCAAACCAGACGTATCTTTATCAATTCTATGCACCAATCCAGGGCGAATTTCACCGTTTCGATGGGTCGGTAAATTTTGAAAATGATAAACCAAAGCATTCACTAAGGTTCCATCCCAATTGCCATGAGCAGGATGGACAACCATTCCTGCAGGTTTATTGACAACTAACAAATCATCATCTTCATAAACGATATCCAATGGTATATTTTGAGCAATAATTTCGTGGTCACGAATTGGTTCTGCTAATGAAACGGTAATGATATCAAACGGCTTAATTTTATAGCTTGCTTTAACTTCCAAATCATTCACTTTCACCGAACCTGAATCAATTCCATCCTGAATTTTTACTCGTGAAGCATTTTGTAGTTTCGTCATCAAAAATTTATCAACTCTGAGCGTGCTTTGCCCTTTATCAACTAAAATTCTATGATGTTCGTATAATTCTTCGTAATCTTCTTCTAAATCTTGCATATATTTATTTTTATCAGCATATTGCCAATTAGAACCCAAATTTAAACTATTCTTGCCATGATTCAATTACCGACTTCTCCTTTACAGAGAATTGAAGACCCAATTTTAAAAGATTTTTCAATTAATTTATTTATTAAACGAGACGATTTAATTCATCCAGAAATAACAGGAAACAAATGGCGTAAACTCAAATACAACCTTATTGAAGCACGGGAAAAAGGATATGACAGCATTATGACCTTTGGAGGGGCATTTTCTAATCATATTTATGCAACATCTGCGGCAGGCAAAGAATTTGGTTTTAAAACGACTGGTATCATTCGTGGAGAAGAATTAACGCCACTGTCAAATGAAATTTTGATGTTTTCAAAAATTAATGGCATGGATTTAATTTTTTTGCCGAGATTAAATTACGGTTTTAAGGATAAAATCACCCGACAATATAAAGATGATTTTTATGTGATTCCAGAGGGTGGCTCAAATAACTTAGCGATTAAGGGAGTTGTTGAAATGATGGATGAAATTTACGACGAAATTTTACCCGATTATATATGCGTAGCAGCAGGAACTGGTGGAACATTAGCAGGAATTGTATCTGGGTTACGTGGAGAAACTGAAGCTATTGGTTTTGCCGTTTTAAAAGACAAAGGATTGATGTGGAATTTTGTGACAAAACTACTAACCAATGATAATGAATTTGATATTAATAATGATTATATTTTCAATAACTACGGAAAAACAACACCTGAATTAATTGAATTTATCATGGAATTTGAAAAAAGAAATCCTTCCATAAAATTAGAACAAGTTTATACTGGCAAAATGATGTTTGGGGTGTATGATATGATTCAAAAGGGAAAATTTAAAGAAAATTCAAATGTGATTGTAATTCATACAGGGGGTTTACGTGGTCGTATGAAGGAATTAGGAGAAATATTTTAAAGGGTTTAATTTAATCAACAGTTGAATCATAAACTTAATAATGCTTTGAATCATTCTCGTTCGTCAACAATTTTTTCCAATTCCTCCACTTTTTCTTCATAATTATTATCGGCAGGAACGAACTCATACGTTTTCAGAATTTCTTTGGCAATAGTTTTTGCCTCATCTGAGCGACCTAATTTTTCTAACAGGATAGATCTATAATATTTGTAAATTCTTTCAGGATAAACTCTTTCAAAATTCCCGTTTTGAATATTAACTTTTTCAAGGGTCAGTAACAATGTTTCAGAATCTGCAGTTCTGAAATATATTTCTGCAATTGTTCTCACAAATTCTGATAATACCACACCTGTAAACTGAAAATCAGCAAATCTGTCTTTACTTTCAGATAATTCGAGTAAATATTTTTTGGTATTATTTTGGTCATTTTTTTCAAGATAATACATTAGATTTATTATAGTTTTCTCTCGATTTTTAAACCCGATACTCTCTGCATAAATACATGCCTCATTCAATAGAGCCACATTATTTGCTTTTCCAGCCTTTCTTGCACAGTTAATCAATACATTAAAAACTTCTAATTTTGAAGCAACTCCTTTGGGCTTAAAATTATTCCCAACGAATAACGTCAACGCCAATTCTGGTTTCGATAACAAATAATTAAAATTATAGGAAACCCAAGCATAATCGTTGGCAGTTTTGGCGGAAGTATTAAAAGAAATTAACGTCTCCTTTTCTAAACTCTCATAACCCTTTGGCTCATTAAGTGACTCTACTAAAAAAGTACTGAATGCTTCCATTGAAAATTCGCCGATTCTTAATCTAACAATTTCCCCTTGTTGATTGATAATTAGATAAGCAGGCAAAGCGGCAATTCCAAATTGCTTTTGCACAATTACACCTTCTTCAGAGGAAGCCTCTAAGCGTATTGGTATAAAATTGATAACTAACTGATTATTAATAACTTCATCTTTAAAAATACTCCGTTCCATCCGATTGGAAGCACCACTCCAAGTGGCAGCAATATTCATAAAAATCAGTTTATCGTATTTTTTGGCAGAATCAAGGGCAGCTTTATAATTTCCTTTGAGATAATCAATTGCAAAAATATTGTGGGCAAATGGCGGAAGAAAAAAGGCAATTAATAGAATTTTCTTCATGGGTATATTTGTAAGTGGCTATGTTAATCTTTTCGGAAAACGGGGAACGGTCAAGGGGGAACGGTAGACAGAGAAAGAGTATTTTAATGTAATGTTCTCCGTGTACCGTTCACCTTTTACCGAATTTTATCCCACTGAACCTTCCAGTGAAACCGCTAACAACTTTTGAGCTTCCACGGCAAATTCCATCGGTAATTGGTTCAAAACTTCTTTGGCATAACCGTTTACGATTAATGCAACGGCTGCTTCCGTTGAAATTCCTCTTTGATTACAGTAAAACAATTGGTCTTCCCCAATTTTTGAAGTGGTTGCTTCGTGTTCGACGGTAGCAGTTTTATTTTTTACTTCTATATACGGAAACGTATGAGCTCCACAACGGTCGCCCATTAAGAGAGAATCACATTGCGAGAAATTACGTGCATTATCCGCCCGTTTCATTACTTCCACTAAACCTCTATATGAATTATGAGAACGCCCCGCCGAAATACCTTTTGACACAATTCTCGACTTGGTATTTTTACCGATATGAATCATTTTTGTACCCGTATCAGCTTGTTGCATATTATTGGTAACCGCAACTGAATAGAACTCACCGATTGAATTATCCCCTTTTAAGATAACTGAGGGGTATTTCCACGTTATTGCCGAACCCGTTTCTACTTGCGTCCACGAGATTTTTGAATTATCACCATCGCAAATCCCACGTTTTGTTACGAAGTTATAAATTCCTCCTTTGCCATCTTTATCGCCAGGATACCAGTTCTGAACGGTTGAATATTTCACCTCCGCACCAGCATGAGCAAAAATCTCAACGGTGGCAGCGTGAAGTTGATTTTCATCACGCATTGGAGCCGTGCAACCTTCTAAGTAACTTACATAAGAACCTTCGTCAGCCACAATCAAAGTACGCTCAAATTGACCTGTATTGGCAGCATTTATTCTGAAATAAGTTGATAATTCCATCGGGCAACGAACACCTTTTGGAATATAACAAAACGAACCATCCGAAAAAACCGCTCCGTTGAGTGCCGCAAAAAAATTATCTTTAACGGGTACAACCGAACTTAAATATCTCTTAACCAATTCAGGATGTTCTTGAATGGCTTCTGAAATTGAACAGAAAATAATGCCTCTTTTTGCTAAATCAGCCTTGAAGGTTGTTCCCACTGAAACCGAATCAATTACAGCATCAACCGCAATTCCAGAAAGTTCTCTTTCTTCGCCATCTTTTACGTTCAAAATTCTTTTTTGTTCCGTTAATGAGATACCTAATTTTTCAAAAGTGGCACGTAATTCTGTGTCAATGTCATCCATTGAATCCACAGCTTTAGCAATTTTTGGGGCAGAATAATACTTAATCGACTGATAATCAACGGGTGTATAATTAACGTTCGACCATTTTGGTTCTTTCATACCCAACCAAACATTGTAGGCATTCAAGCGGTATTCTAACATCCATTCGGGTTCATTTTTCTTGGCGGAAAGCTGACGAACGGTCTCTTCACTCAATCCAATCGGGAATTCGTCGGCATCAAAATCGTTATGAAAACCATATTTGTATTCTGATGAGGTTACTTCCTCTAAAATATCTATTTCTTCCTTTGCCATTTTATTAGTCTAAAAAATGAGATTGTGGTTATGAAAAATTCTTTCATTATCCTACAAATTTAACGCTAAAACGATTAGATTAGTTCTCTTGTTTAGAATTTTTCTATTTTGTTTAAACCGAAAACGGAACAGGTCTATTCAAAGATTCTTCCAAAGAAATAAAAGTTTCTGTTCTCTGAATACCTTGTACTTTTTGAATTTTATCGTGTAATACTTCCCGCAAATGCACGGTATCACGGCAATATATTTTAGCAAAAATAGAGTAAATCCCCGTGGTGTAATTGATACTAACCACTTCGGGAATTTCTTCTAATTGCTTGGCTACTTCTTCATAGAGCGAGCTTTTATCCAAATAAATTCCTAAAAAAGCCGAAATATCCCAACCTAATTTGGTGTAATCAATCACCAATTGAGAACCCCGTACAATTCCAGCTTCTTCCATTTTTGCCATCCGCACGTGAATGGTTCCGCCCGAAAGATTTATTCTTTTCCCAATTTCTGTGTATGGCATATTAGCATTTTCCATCAAGAGGCTCAATATTTTCATATCCACATCATCGATAGATATGTTTTTGTTTACCATATTATTAAAAAGTTAAAATATATTTTAAAAGATTTATAAAATAAGAGCAATTTATAAATAATAAATTACATTATTTATAACAAATATATCAAAAAAATAAAATTATTGTAAATATTATGAATTTTTTATCAAATATTTGCAAAATAAAGAGTAATATATTAATTTTGTTAAGTCATAAAGACAATCATACTGTAGGGTGATGAAATTTGGCAGACGTACCCTCCTGTCTCGAGGGTGGTGAACATGAAATAAAGTTAGTATAATGCCTATCGCAAGATAGACTGGGGTGGACCACCGCTGTTTGTACTATACCTAATCACACCGTGGAGGTTCGAGTCCTTCTCCTACAGCCAATTATTTGAATATTTGAGAATAATATTGACAAATTGTATCTTATTAATTACCTTTATTCTCAAATTATCGAATTGACTACCAACTCATAGTGTAGTCTCATTTGGTTTTTAGTTTGTTGATGAAGTGTAATTCAGAAAAGCAGTCTCGATGAGGTTGCTTTTTTTGTATTTATAAATTTATGTATTTCACAAAGGTTTACCACAACAGTACCATTCTTCAAATTTCCTTAAAAATAGAATATAATTTGAAAATGAAGTACAATTCTGTTTTAGTAAAACCGCTGAAGATTGATTTTAATAAGTATTACATTACCATGCAAATACTTTTCGGCTTTTTAATGACTTAACTTATTCTAATACGCCAATTTTCAAATGACTTTCTGCTCCTTTTTGATGATATAACTTTTGCGTTGCTTTCTGGTAATCAGCGGGTTCTGCTTTAAAAATATCCATAAATTTCTGAGGATTCCTGTCAGCCCACGGGAAACATGAACTTTGGATTTGAACCATAATTTTATGCCCTTTTTTGAAAGTATGCAGAACATCTTGTAATTCCACATTCACATCTGTTACTTGATTTGGAACAAAAGGTTCAGGTTTTGAAGCATCATTTCTGTATTTTCCTCTAATAATTTCTGAACGTACTAATTGTTGATAATTACCAAAAACTGCATCTGATTTCTTGTCTGTATTTTCCTCATTTTGTGGATAAACGTCAATCACTTTTACCATCCAATCGGCATCAGTCCCCGTTGTGGAAACTTTCAAAAATGCTTTAATTTGCCCTGAAAAGGTGATATTTTTCTCTAACGCATCAGTCTGAAAACTAATTACATCTGGGCGAGCGTAGGCAAATCGTTGGTCTTCTACCATATATTCAGATGAAAAACCATCGTTAATTTTGGAAGAAAAAGGAACGGGCTTATTAGGATCAGAAATATATTCTGTTGAACCATTATCAATATTTGGAACATCAAAACTCAACTTACCGTTAGGCTGAAAGTACAAAGACTTTTCAATCGTTCCTTTTGCTGGATAGGTATCAAAGGAACGCCATTTATTAGTTCCTGTTTCAAAGAGTGTAGCTTCTGGCAAATCCAAAGGCTTAGAATCATCAAATAAGTAATGGTGAAAAAATTTCGTTTCAATATTTTCTTGATAAAAAGGTGATACTTTTGACCCAAAATCAACATTAGCCAATTTTTGTCCCGACGAACCAGCCCAACCGCCATGATCCCAGGGACCAACTACAAAAATATTTTTTATACTTGGATTCTGTTTTTCAATCGTTTTATAAGTATTAAAAGTGCCGTATAAATCCTGTTCATCATACCACCCTCCAACTACCATCACTGCATGTTTGATATTTTTGAGATGAGGCAAAATATTGCGTTTTTTCCAATGTTCATCATAATTAGGATGGTCAAAATTTTCGTGATAAAATGCGTTTCTCCCCTTGTAAAAACCATCTTCTGAATTTTTAGTCGTTTTCACTTCATTCAAATAATAGTCGTACCCATCTGGATTATTAGTTTCAAAATAAACGGGTGGACGGGTTGTAGTAGGCTTTTCCCGATCTTGAAAATAATTATAAAATCCAAAATTTGCAGCAATCATAAATGCTCCATTATGAAAAGCATCATCTCGCCATAAATCAGCCATTGGAGCTTGTGGAGAAGAAGCTTTCAAGGCTGGATGTTCCGAAACTGAACCAGCAGAAGTGAAAAAGCCAGGGTAAGAAATTCCCCATTGACCGACTTTACCGTTGTTATTTTTGATATTTTTTGTTAACCAATCAATTGTATCGTATGTATCCGAGGCTTCATCAATTTCTGTTTTTACTTTTTTGTTATCTATATGAGGTGTCATCTCAACAAATTTCCCTTCCGAA
Source organism: Arcicella sp. (assembly GCA_025354645.1). GTDB lineage: Bacteria > Bacteroidota > Bacteroidia > Cytophagales > Spirosomataceae > Arcicella. Next base: position 20,005 of record JANXML010000263.1, read on the forward strand.
GCCCAACGTCCCCTAACGTCTTGATATACAACGATATAATTCTCTCGAAGCATAAATTTATTAGGAGAAATCTGCTTTTTGAATTTATCAATACCATAAGGCTGACAGGTGTAAGGTGTTCGTTGCATAAGAATTGGAAACTTTTTCGTCAAATCTTTTGGGGCATAAATTTGAGTGTAAAGTTTTATACCATCCCTCATCGCAATCATGACTTCGGTTTTAGTATAATTATCCCTCACATACGCACTGTCTTGTGAAAACGTAAATTGATAAGGAGAATCCGTTTTTTGAGCAGTAGCTAATGCGGAAGGAAGTAATAAAAAAAGCAATAATAATTTTTTCATGATTATTTTATTGATAAGAATTTCAATTGATTTAATGACAATTTACAGAAAAGCACCCAAAAGCTAAACTTCATTGAGTAATTTTGTGATGAAAGGTTTACAAAAACAACATTTATTAAACAAAAAAAGGAAATAAGTTTAAAAATATTTTTGAAATTGTTGAGTGTTAATTGTCAACTGATAATCGTTAATTGATAAATCGTGAATAATACAATTTTAAGAATTGCAGTCCAAAAATCTGGGCGTTTAAGTGATGACTCTCTCAACCTTTTTAAAGAATGTGGGATAAAATTTGATAATGGTGCAGGTAAATTAAAAGCTAATTCTTCTAACTTTCCCGCAGAATTTTTGTTTCTTAGAGACGATGATATTCCTGGATATGTGGAAGACGGTGTAGCGGATATTGGCATCGTAGGGCAAAACGTTCATGTTGAATCACATAAAAATGTTTCGGAAGTAAAACTTTTAGGTTTCTCAAAATGCCGTCTTTCTATTGCTATTCCAAGGGAAGATATTTACAAGGGAATTCAGGATTTACAAGGAAAAGATATTGCGACTTCATACCCGATTATTTTAGGTAACTACTTGAAAGACAATGGTGTAACCGCTTATATTCATGAGATTTCGGGTTCGGTTGAGATTGCTCCGAGTATTGGATTGGCTCATGCAGTTTGTGATATTGTTTCTTCTGGCGGTACGCTTTTAAGTAATGGTTTGAAAGAAGTTGAAAAGATTTTCTTTTCGGAGGCTATTATGATTGGCTGCCCAACGATGACCGAAGAAAAGCAAGAAATTTTGAATCAAATCATATTCAGAATTGATGCCGTTCAAAGAGCCAAAAATAATAAGTACGTAGTCCTAAATACAAAAAATGAAAATATTGAAGCGATTTGTAAACTTTTGCCTGGAATGAAAGCACCATCAGTTGTTCCTTTGGCAAAATCTGGCTGGTCGGCAATGAGTTCTGTAATAAATGAAAATGATTTTTGGCATAATATTGAGAAACTCCGTGAAGCTGGTGCCGAAGGAATTTTAGTAATGCCAATTGAGAAGATGATTTACTAAAATTCGATGTTCGATTTTTGTTATTCGATGTTCGGAGGATATTTATTAAATACAATATGAAAATTACAAAATACCCTAATAAATCAGAATATAAAGCAATAATCACTCGACCTACGCAAGATATTTCGGTAATTGAGGAAAAAGTTTTGCCTATACTTAAAAAAGTAAAAATTGAAGGAGATTCTGCTATTCGTGAATATGCTTTACAGTTTGATAATGTGTTCTTAGATTCTTTGGCAGTTTCTCAAATTGACATTAAAAATGCGGAAAATTTATTATCAGAAGATTTAAAAACTGCTATCAAACAAGCCTACGCTAATATTTACAAATTTCACGAAGCACAAAAGTCTATTCCAGAAAAAATTGAAACGATGGCTGGCGTAACTTGTTGGCGGAAATCTGTTGGGATTGATAAAGTGGGTTTGTATGTTCCAGGAGGCACAGCACCTTTGTTCTCGACGGTTTTAATGTTAGGAATTCCAGCTAAGATTGCAGGTTGTCGTGAAGTAGTTTTGTGTACGCCGTCCATTCACCCTGCTATTTATTTTGCCGCTAAATTATGCGGAATTTCTAAAATTTTTAGAGTTGGCGGTTCGCAAGCGATTGCAGCAATGGCATACGGTACTGAAAGTATTCCACAAGTTTACAAAATTTTTGGACCAGGAAATCAATACGTTACTGTTGCAAAAATGTTAGTCAATAAAGAAGGTATTGCTATCGATATGCCAGCAGGACCTTCTGAGGTTGCTGTTTATGCGGATGATTCTGCAAATCCGATTTTTGTAGCAGCAGACTTATTGTCGCAAGCAGAACATGGGATTGATTCTCAAGTTTTATTGGTTTCTACTTCCGAAAGTTTGATTGAGGCTGTAAATCAAGAACTTAACAAACAAGTTGCTCTTCTACCAAGAGCAGAATTTGCTTCAAAAGCACTCGAAAATTCACAAGCAGTTTTGGTTGAAAACCAAGATATTGCCTTAGATATGTTGAATCAATATGCAGCAGAACATTTAATTTTATCTATCGAAAATGCGGAAGAAATATCTGAAAAGATTTATAATGCAGGTTCAATATTTTTAGGAAATTATACCCCCGAATCAGCAGGAGATTATGCCTCTGGAACGAACCATACTTTACCCACCAATGGCTATGCAAAAGCCTATTCAGGAGTTAGTTTGGATAGTTTTTTAAAGAAAATAACCGTGCAAAATATTACAAAAGAAGGGATTAAAAATATTGGTAAAACAATTATAGAAATGGCAACGGCAGAGTCATTAGAAGCTCATGCAAATGCAGTTAGAGTAAGATTATAACAATTCAAAATTATTCAAAACATGGTACAAACGGCTGAATTAATTGAATCTATACGTGGTAGATTACTTACGGAGTCTTTTATCAGAATTCCTGCTTCGGTGGAAGAATAAAAAAGTGTAACTTATGAAAGAGATTTAAAAATTGAATATCATAACGAAGAAATTATTGCTACTATGGGACGAGTTACGCAAGTACATTCAGTTTTGGGAACGAGACTAATTAGCATATTATCAAATTATTACAATAATCTTGAAAATGAAAACTTCTGGATTTTAGATAGTGGTGCGTGCGTTCACATTCCAGTCTTAAAAAGTTATTATCAACCAGATATGACCGTTATAAATGAGAAAATAAAATTAAAAAAAGGCTCCACAACGGAAATATTGAATCCATATATTGTTTGTGAAGTTCTGGCAAAATCGACCCAAGATTTCGATATGAGTTAGAAATTGGTGAATTACAAAGCTATTGAAACGATAAAACAAATCATTTTTGTTGCACATGACAGACCTTGGATTTCTACATACATCCGCACAAATGAACCAAATGTATGGATTAATACTGATTATGATTCATTAGAAAATGTTGCAATTATTGACAACCTAACTGTCTCATTAAGAGATATTTATAAAAAAATATTTTAAGACTTTGACTAAATTCAATTTACAAAATATAGTGCGTCAGCACATCTTAACGCTTGCACCCTACTCTTCTGCACGAGATGAATACACGGGCAAAGAAGGAATATTTTTGGATGCAAACGAAAATCCATTGGGTTCAGTAACGCCCGAAGATTGGAATCGTTATCCAGATCCATATCAATCGGACAGTAAGGATAAAATTGCGTTTATCAAAAGTTGCCGTCCTTCTCAAATTTTCTTGGGAAATGGCTCTGATGAACCGATTGATTTAATTATTCGCTTGACTTGTGAACCAAAGGAAGACAATATTATTATTCTCCCACCAACGTATGGTATGTATGAAGTGAGTGCAAATGTGAATAATATTGAAATACAGAAAATTCCATTAACTACTGAATATCAATTAGATACAGAAAAAATAATTGCTTCAATTAATTCAAAAACGAAGTTGATATTCATCTGTTCACCTAATAATCCAACAGGAAATTTAATTGATAGAAAGGCAATTTTAAAAATAATTGAAAATTTTCAACAAGGAATTGTCATAATTGATGAAGCCTATAATGATTTTTCTGATGAACCTTCATTCATCCCAGAATTAGATAATTTTCAAAATGTGATTGTCCTTCAAACTTTTTCAAAAGCCTGGGGATTAGCATCTCTTCGTTTAGGAATGGCTTTTGGAGGTGAAGAGTTGATAAAATTGTTAAATAAAATAAAATATCCTTATAATATTAATGGACTTACTCAAAGAGCCCTTCTGGAGAATATTCACAATATTGATTTCATGCACGATTCAGTTAAAAAATTAAATCAAAATCGTGAAAAAGTAATATTTGAATTAAAAAAACTGCCCTACGTGTTGAATATTTATCCTTCTGATGCTAACTTTTTATTAGTTAAATTTACAGAAGCGAAAAAAATATTTGAATATTTAATCCAACAAAAAGTTATTGTCAGAGATCGTTCAAAAGTTATTCTTTGCGATGATTCTCTAAGAATTTCAATTGGAACGGAAGAAGAGAACCATATATTAATTAATCTTTTAAATCAATATAAACCATTATAAATTTACCAAAATGAGAAAAATATTCTTGCTTACATTGCTGATTGTTAGTTATTTATCTACTCATGCACAAGAGAAAGGTTGGGCTGTGGGTGCAAAAATTGGTGACCCCGCTGGTTTAACAATTCGTAAGTATCTGAGTAACGATAAAAACGCTATCGAAATAAATGTTGGTGTTTATGGAGCTTTATGGGGATTGAGAGGTAATTATAAATCTGGTGCCTTCGATGGTGCGGGCTTGTCCTTCAACGGACTTTATCTGTGGCACAATGAAATGTCGAGTCGCTTGAAAAATTATTATGGCTTTGGTGTTCAGTTTACTTCTCGTTCATATTATGTTGATAAAACGTTGAATGGAATTCAATATAAAGACCAAACACCTGCAACAGGCTTGGGAGGTTTGGGACAAGCAGGTTTAGAATATTTCTTACCAAGTTCCCCAATCTCAATTTTTGGAGAAATCGGTGCATATGTTGAATTAATTCCTGCGGTTTTTTATTTTCATCCACAAGGAGGTTTAGGAGCAAGACTAAATTTCTGAGATATTTTTTCATTCGGTTTTGGATACTGAGGTTCAATGCCTATTTTTGTGAAACTAAAAGGGGGATTAGCTCAGTTGGCTAGAGTACTTGCCTGGCAGGCAAGGGGTCATCGGTTCGAATCCGATATTCTCCACCAAGTGAAAAAAGCCACTTCAAGAAATTTGAAGTGGCTTTTTAAATAACAAAAATCTAAACTCAAACCAATAACTTTATCGGGTCTTCCAAAAATTGCTTGAAAGTCTGCAAGAAAGCCGCACCCGATGCCCCATCAACCGTGCGATGGTCGCAGGTAAGCGTAACCTTCATAACATTGGTTGCATAAAATTGCCCATCTTTCACAGCAACGATTTCTTTAATACCGCCAACTGCCATTATACAAGATTCGGGCTGATTAATAATGGAGGTAAACTCATCAATTCCAAACATCCCCAAATTACTGACCGTGAACGTATTACCTTCCCAATCTTTTGGTTGCAATTGTTTGTTTTTGGCTTTTCCACCTAAATCTTTTGTCTCCGTTGAAATTTGAGATAATGATTTTGTATTGGCAAAACGAATAACTGGTACTAATAAACCATCTTCAACGGCTACTGCCATGCCCACGTGTATGTGATGATTAATTCTAATTTTATCACCCATCCAAGCAGAATTTACCTTTGGATGCTTCGTTAAAGCCACTGCCGCCGCTTTTATAACCATATCATTAAATGAGATTTTAACTGGAGAAATCTCATTCATTGAAACACGAGCTGCCATCGCTTTATCCATATTAATTTCCATAGTCAAATAGAACTCAGGAGCCGAGAATTTAGATTCGGACAAACGACGAGCAATGGTTTTACGCATCTGATTCAAAGGAATATCCTCAAAACTTTCTTCGCCTAAAATAACCGCTGGAGCAGGCGTTGGAACAGTTTTAGAAACCTCAATAGGCTTTGAAATCGTTGGAACAAAATTATCAATATCCACTTTTACGATACGACCGTTCTCCCCTGAACCTTTAACTTCTGAAATATTTATACCTTTATCCTTCGCCAAGGCTTTTGCTAAAGGAGAAGCTTTTAAACGAGCATCTGAATTGCTAACTTCCTCATTTTCAGGAGCTTTCGTTTCTTGTACAATTGGTGCAAGAGCTGTTTCGGCAGGTGAAGATGTTGTTGTTGCAGGAGCAGAAGTGGTTTTTCCTCCATTTAATAATGATTGAAAATCAGCTCCAGGTTCTCCAATGACCGCAATTACATCATCAACATTAACGGTTTTTCCTTCTTCTATTCCGATGTATAAGAGCGTGCATGGGTTATATTTTGTTACATCTAAGAAATTATCTAATTCAAATTCCATAGTTGCTTTATCAGTCTCTACTTCCGCTAAGAGCGTATCCCCTGGCTTCAAAACATCACCAACTTTTTTCAACCAAGCCACCAAAGTCCCTTCCATCATTGTATCACTCATTTTCGGCATTCCAATGATTTCGGCTTTAATTGATGATGTATCAACGGCAGGTGTTACGTTTGCTGGAGGAATTGGAACGGAAGCTTTTGCAGGGGCTGGAACATCAGCCGTTGTGGCAGGAGCAGGCGTTTCTGCATGGGCAGATTTGCTTGCATCACCCTTCAAAAGTTCCTCATAAGATTCGCCATTTTCTCCAATAATTGCAATGATGCTATCAACAGGAACAGCTTTCCCTTTCTCTAAACCAATGTATAATAATCGGCAATCTTTAAAATTGCTTAAATCCATCCTTTCATCCAAATCAAGCTCCATAGTCGCTTTATCAGTTTCAATTTCAGCGAGTAATCCGTCGCCTGGTTTAATAACATCGCCAACTTTTTTGAGCCATTCTGCCACAACACCTTCGGTCATGGTGTCGCTCATTTTGGGCATGGTTATAATTTCTGCCATTTTTCTTTGTATAGGAAATTTAATCTTGAAGCAAATTATTTTGCTAAATAATATCTTTTTAATTCAGAACCCAAAAATAAGGCTAAACGATTGCTTTCAAAAGCTATCTTTGAAAAATATAAATTTGTCTTGGTAAAAAGCAGTTATTTTTTTTAAAATTAAAGATTTGGGGATTAG
>JANXML010000282.1 GCA_025354645.1 Arcicella sp.
TATCTTTTTGCTGAATTTGTGAGGTTTGTATAGGCAGTTTCAATATTTTGTCTTAAAGTCAAACGTGCTTGTTGGGCGTTTAAATTAGTATTTTCTTTTTGAATTTTTGCTCTCGTTACATTACTTTTATTTGCATATCTACTAAAAATAGGAATATTTGCATTTATTCCAAAACCATAATTAAACGTATTTCCTAATTGAGTGAAATAACCAACCGTATTTCCAGATGAAGGGATATTATTAGTTGAAGTTACAATCAAAGGAATTTGTTGCCCATTAAATAAGACCGTTCCCAAATTTTGTTCAGAAGTTACAGAATTGAACGTAAATTCTTTTTGTGCATTCGATTGATTTGCCCCAACATTCAAGTTAGCAGAAATAAAAGGTAAAAATCCAGCTCTTGCAATTTCTATACCTTTGTCAGCACCTTTGATTCGTAAATCTGCCGCTTTAACTGCTGGCTGACTGTTTTCAGCAATTTCATAAACTTTATCAATTGAGGCTTCGTACCCACTCGTACCAGGCGTAGGAACTGAAACCCTATCTACTTTTACGTTTGAAATGTTTTTATCATTTAATAATTGCAAAAGATTCAATTCCGCTAAATCTAAAATACTTTGGTTATTGATTACCGTTGATTCTTCTAAAGCTAATTGAGCTTTCAAATCGAACAAATTTGATTGAGCTAATGAACCTGCCCGCACCAATTTATCCGTTCTATCAATCTGTAATCTCGTGATACTGGTTTGCGATTGCGATATGACTAACTGATCCTCAGCATTCATGATATTCAAATATGCCGACACCACTTGTAAGGAAATATTTTCTTTCATGGCTTGCAAATCTAATTGCGTAGCTTTCAGTAAAATATCGTTCTGTAAAATTGTATTTTTCAGTAAATAACCATTAAAAATGGTGGCATTACCCTGCAAATTTAACTGATTATAATTGATATTTCTATCAACAAAAGTATTCGTGAATGGGTCTAAACTACGTCCAAAATTGAAAGATTCATTAATATTTCCACTCGCATTAGGGAGTCTATTGAATTGAGATTGATTCAATTGTAAATTATTCAACAACACTTGATTTTCACTTTGCTTTACAGAGATGTTGTTTTTCAAGGCAATATCTACGGCTTGCTGCAAACCCAATTTGGTTTCATTGCCACTGGCTTGAACGGCATTTTGGGCTTTCGATTGGAAAGTCAAACAGGTAATCAATAAGAGAAATAAGGGAAAACGGTTCATGGCGTTTGTCATTTGATAGTTCAATGTTACGAATGATAATTTTTGATTGAAAAAAGTTTGGGATAAACGGCTATCTCTCATGGATAAATGGAAATTTTGATTTAAAAGAATTTTCAAAATTAATCTTGCCACTAAGACACTAAGACTCAAAAATTTATTTTTAGTAAAACTTTGTGCCTTAGTGTCTTGGTGGCACTTTATTAATTACCAAAATTATTCAAACACAATACCAATTCACTTAATTAGTTGATTATCAACATTTTACTATAAATATCAAAAATAAAAAGTGTCCGTTTCCGAACACTTTTATTACAAAATCGAACATTTATTATTGAATAATTCTATAAGTTGCCTTTGCCGATTGCCGAGACATGGCGTTAAAATGCCACCATTCATATTCAATTGGCATATATCCTGCCGTTTTCATAACAGTTCTGAGCAATCGCCGATTACCGATTTGCTGTTTCGTGAGTTTCCCCGTTTTCAGAAAGTAACTTTCCTTTTTAGGATAAGCCAATTCACCAAAAAAATCATATTTTGTCCCCATGTCTAATGCTGTACCATCTGCCATTGCAATCGTCAAATCAACTGCACTTCCATAATTATGGATTGAGCCTTGGGCTGGATTTGCCACGTATGTTGCTCGTTGTATAGGCGAATATTGCGGAAGTGAATTCCAAAGGATTTTTTGAATGCTTAACGGTCTGCCACCGTCATACACCAAAAGACGATAATTAGCGTTTTTTTGTTGAAGTAAATCATTGGCTTTCGAGAGCATTTCGGCAGGATGTTTTTGCATATAACAGTTTGTAATACAGCCATATACGTCTTTACCCACAAAATTATCCGAAGTAGAATATTTCAAATCTACCAAAATTTCAGGATTAATTTCTTGAATATTCACCAAGCCTTGTTCACGCATTTTCTGTTCGTATTCGCAGCTTGGGCTGGTTTTTGAGGATTTTGGTTTTACTTTTTGTTGTGAAGTAAAAGAAAGAAGTAATAATGGGACAATGATAGTTAAAGAATTTTTTTTCACAGTTTAGGTAGCATTTTAGGAAATAATGGCATAAATTTAGTAAGTAATTAGTTAATCATAATAGATTAAAACGATAAAAAAATGCAATTAACACTTGAAGACAAATTAGATAAACTTTATTGTATTGCTTCATACGAAAAAGCAAAAAAGAACAAACGAAATTTAATACCAATGTCAAAAGTCTTTGCAAATATCGAAATGTTTATTCGTCGTTGAGGTTACACAGAGAGCCACAGAGAAAATTAAAGAGAACCACAGAGAGTTAAGTGATTGATTTCTCTGTGGTTCTCAATTGTTTTCTCTGTGGTTCTCTGTGTAACCTCGTATTCTCAAATCTATTTAAAACGTCTTCTAAGAAATATCTAACCCCAAAAAACCATCAATGGAAAATTTTTCCAAAAAATTCATAGACTTTATTTCGCTTAAAAAACAAAGCCCTCTCTCTGCGATGTGGGTTCTATTTTTTGTGGCTGCCTTCATAACTGCCATAATCAAGTGGCTAAATCCCGATATTCCACAAGAACAAAAAACGGAAATTTTCAAAGTAATAGTGGATGGAATGTTTGATTCTGCCGAAACTGCCGTGATGAAAATTGCCTTACCGTTGGCGGGTGTTATGACCTTTTTCATGGGCTTACTTGCCGTTGGAGAAAAAGCAGGAGCCATCGGTTTTCTATCACGATTAATTGGTCCATTTTTTAGTAGATTATTCCCCGAGGTTCCTCCTAATCATCCTGCAAGTGGACAAATGATTATGAATTTCTCGGCAAATATGTTGGGCTTAGACAATGCCGCAACGCCTTTCGGACTCAAAGCTATGCAGAGTTTGCAGGAATTGAACCCCCAAAAAGATGTGGCTTCCAATGCTCAAATCATGTTTTTGGTCTTGCATTCGGCGGGTCCAGTATTGATTCCGTTGAGCATCATGGCACAACGGTCAATTTACAAAGCCACTGATCCATCCGATATTTTTATCCCTTGTTTGATTGCTACGTATTTTGCCACATTGACGGGATTAATTTTTGTTGCCATCAAGCAAAAAATCAACCTTTTTGATAGAGTTATTCTATCTTGGTTGGGCGGAATTACGGCTTTTATTGGTCTTGTGTTATGGTACTTTTCCAATTTACCGCAAGAAGAAGTTACAGCTCAATCCAAGATTATTAGCAACGTCATTCTCTACGGTTTTGTGTTGGCGTTTATTTTGGGAGCGGTTTGGAAGAAGGTGGATATTTTCGATGCCTTCATTGAAGGAGCGAAAGGAGGCTTTGAAACTTCGGTAAAAATTATTCCGTATTTAGTCGCTATGTTGGTCGCTATCAGTTGTTTACGTAATGCAGGAACCTTGGACATGATAGTGGGCGTGATCAGAAGTGGCGTTGAATTTATGGGTTTCAATACTGCATTCGTGGATGCACTACCCACCGCACTCATGCACCCACTCAGCGGTGGAGGTTCACGAGCGATGATGATTAGCACCATGCAAGCCTCTGGACCTGACTCTTTTGCGGGGCGACTTTCTTGTGTTTTTCAAGGATCGTCCGATACCATTTTTTATGTTTTGGCTTTATATTTTGGTTCGGTCGGTATTAAGCAAACTCGCTACACGCTTTGGGCAGGATTGATGGCTGATTTGGTAAGTATTATTACGGCGATTTTGGTTAGTTATGTGTTCTTTCCGCATTGAGATAATTGCTATAACTATACTTTTTTAGATAGTTATAGCAACTTTGAACATTCAATTTTGCTATAACTATACTTTTCTATACCTTTATAGCAAAATTGAATAGCTATGATTGAAAATATTATTGGTCGAAAAAAGGAAATTGCTTTGATGAAATCTTTGAAAGAATCCTCAAAGTCAGAATTTTTAGCCGTCTATGGTCGCCGTAGAGTTGGGAAAACTTTTCTAATTCGTCAGGTTTTTGAAAACGATTTAACCTTTCAATTAACGGGTTTAGCCAATGCCAAATTACAATGGCAATTAGCCAATTTCTACAAAGCACTTACTAAACAAAATCCTAAACATAAAAACATTAAACCCGCCTCCAATTGGTTTGATGCCTTTCATGAATTAATTGACGTTTTAGAATTGTCCAAAGCCAGGAAAAAAGTAATTTTTTTGGATGAACTTCCTTGGTTAGATACGCCAAATAGTGGGTTTATGACCGCCCTTGAACATTTCTGGAACAGTTGGGCAAGTGCCAGAAAAGATATTGTTTTAATCGTTTGCGGTTCAACGGCTTCTTGGATGATTAATAAATTACTCAAAAATAAAGGTGGTTTGCATAACAGAATTACCCAGAGATGTAAATTAGAACCCTTCAATCTTACTGAAACCGAAGCATTTTTCAAATCAAAAAATGCGGTTTTAGAACGCTACCAAATCACTCAACTATACATGACTTTGGGCGGGATTCCATATTATCTGGATATGGTGGATGTGAATATGAGTTCATACCAAAATATTAATAAACTGTTTTTTGAAGAAAACGCTCCGCTAAGAATTGAATTTGAAAGTTTGTATGAATCTTTATTCAAAAAAGCTCAAAATCACGTGGCGATTATCGAAGCATTATCTCAAAAATCAAGTGGAATGAATCGGGAAGACCTCATTAAAACCGCTAAAATAAACAACGGAGGCGGAACAACAACCATTTTGCAGGAATTAGAAGAGTGTGGATTTATCAGAAAATACAATTCATTCGGAAAAAATCAGCGGGGAAATATATTTCAATTAGTCGATTTTTATTCGCTTTTTTACTTGGCGTTTGTAAAAAATTCAAGTGTTTTTGATGAAACTACTTGGATAAATGGTGTTGATAATCCTGCATATAGGGCTTGGAGTGGCTATGCCTTTGAGATGGTTTGTTTACATCATATTCCTAAAATTAAGGAAATATTAGGTATTAGTGGAATTCAAACAAATACGGCAACTTGGTACTCAAATGACAAAGAAATAAAGGCACAAGTTGATTTATTAATTGAAAGAAGAGACGGGATTATTAATTTATGTGAAATAAAATTTTCAATAAATTCATTTGTAATCACTAAAAAATATGCAGAAGAATTACGTAATAAAATAGCTGTTTTTAAGGAACAAACTAAGACCAGGAAGACGGTTTTTTTGACGATGATTACCAGTTTTGGATTGCAAAGAAATGAGTATTCTAATCAATTGGTTCAAAATAGTTTAACAATGGATTCACTTTTTAATTAACTCATGAAAACCGCCCTCCTATATTTCCACACAATAATCCATCTTCGTCCAATCCAAGTCTATTACCAAATTTTCTACAAAATTAGAACAATATTTAGAAAAATTATTGGCTTTAATTATCCTCAATTTATCCCAGCACAAAGTTATCCAATTACTTTAAAACCTTCAATTCCAAGCATTCAAAACTATTTTCCAGAAGAAAATCGTTTTCAGTTTTTGAATCAATCACAAGTTTTTGAAGCCACTCAAATCAATTGGAATGACGAACAGACTTTCGGGAAATTATGGGCGTATAATCTCAATTATTTTGAATTTCTAAACCAAGAAAAGCTCACGCAAATACAGGGAATAGTCCTCATACGGGCGTATGTGCAAGCCTATCCAAATCTCAAAACGGGTTTAGAACCTTACCCGACCTCATTACGCAATATTAACTGGATAAAATTTCTGAGTAAATACCAAATGAAAGACCCTGAAATTGATGGATTTTTAATGGCTCAATACGTAAGATTAATAGATAATTTGGAATATCATTTGATGGGAAATCACCTGCTTGAAAATGCTTTTTCGTTATTGTTTGGAGCCTATTATTTTAAAAATGAATCGTTTTTAAAAACAGCAAATGGCATACTAAAAACTGAATTATCCGAACAATTCTTGGATGATGGAGGACATTTTGAGCGTTCAGTAATGTATCATCAAATTTTTCTTTTTAGATTGTTGGATTGTTGCAATTTGATAGAAAATAATTCAACTTTTAAGCCAATTTCTGAGAACGAAATCTTTCTACATTTAATTGAAAAACTACTAAGTTTTCTCCAAACAATGACTTTCAAAAACGGAGATATTCCATTGGTAAATGATGCTGCCAGAAACATTGCTCCAACCACAAAGCAACTTATTGAATATGCTAATCAGTTGAATATCAATTATTCAGAAATAAAATTGTCAGAAAGTGGGTATAGGAAATTGAATAAAAACGGTTACGAATTATTAGTAAATGTCGGTAGTATCACCCCTGATTATCTACCTGCCCATGCTCATGCTGATACGTTGAGTTTTGTACTTTATGTTAATCAAAAACCTTTTATCGTTGATACTGGGATTTCCACTTATGAAAATAATGAAACAAGACAATATGAACGATCAACGTCGGCTCATAATACCGTTCAAATTGGTGATTTTGAACAATCAGAAATATGGTCAAGTTTCAGAGTGGGAAGGAGAGCGAAGGCAATAATTTTATCAGAAAATGAAGATGAAATAACTGCTTTACACGATGGATATAAACAGCTTGGATTAATTCATAAAAGAACTTTTGCAACTAAAAATCAATGTATTACGATTAAAGATGAGATAATTGGAAAAACAAAATATCCGCAAAAAGCCTATTTGCATTTTCATCAAGAAGTCGAATTAAAAATTAATGGAAACGCTATTGAAACTAATTTTGGAGGCATTATAATTACCAATGCTTTTAGGATTACTGAAAATAACTGCAACATTAGTGAAGAATTTAATGCAAAAATTTCGTCAAAAATGATAACTTTGTTCTTCTTAAATGACTTAACTACGACCATAAATCTTCAACCGCCTTGAAATTACTCTTCTTGAGTTTTTATTTCCAACCCGACTTATGTGCTGGCTCTTTCCGAAGCACCGCCTTGGTGGATGCCCTGTGTAAAAAATTAGATCCTGACGACACCATTGAAATTATCACAACGATGCCTAATCGTTACAGAAGCCTGAGAAATCCAGCTAAGTTTTATGAACAACATAATAATGTAACTATTCATAGAATTCCTATGCCCGATCATGAAGGCGGATTTATTGACCAAGCATTAGCCTTTTGGGAATACTGGAAAGGAGTGTGGCAACTTATTGAAAATCAACATTATGACTTAATTTATGCAACATCAGCACGCCTTTTTACAGCCTTTTTAGGAGCAAGAATTTCAAACAAAAAAGGCGTTAAATTATACCTTGATATTCGTGATATATTGAGTGATACCGTCAGAGACATTATTAAAAATCCTATCTTAAAATATTTATTACTGCCTATTATTCGCAAAATTGAAAAATATACAATCCAATCTGCCAGTCATCTTAATTTGGTTTCAGCAGGTTTTAAAAATTCCTTCGTTGATTACATCGCAAAAACTACTTTTTTTACGAACGGAATTGATGCTACTTTTTTAGAAAACTATTTTGAAAAATCAAGCAATAATGAACCTAAAATAATTACTTACGCAGGTAACATAGGTGAGGGGCAGGGTTTGGAAAAAATTATTCCCGAAGCGGCAAAAATACTAAAAGGAAAATTTGTTTTTAACATTATTGGCGATGGCAGTACTAAACAAAAAATATTACGTAAACTCGCTGATTTACAAATAGATAACGTAAATATTATTGCTCCCGTAAACCGTGTCGAACTATTAAAATACTATCAGAAAACTGATTTTTTATTTCTACATTTGAATAATTATGAAGCATTTAAAAAAGTATTGCCTTCAAAAATATTTGAATATGGAGCTATTGAGAAACCAATTTTGGCTGGTGTAAATGGATATGCCCGTGAGTTTATGAGAGAGCATTTGGAGGATGCTTTAATTTTTGAACCCAGTAATGTAGAGAGTTTTATAGAGGTATTGGAAAACTATGAGCCTCAACCAATTTTAAGAAAAGAATTCGTGGCTAAATTTAGTAGAAATGCAATTTTTAGCGAAATGACAGATAGTATTTTAGAGTTGATTCCTTCAAAAAAATACAATTGGTTTAAATTATCAAGGTAATATTTAACGTACAATTTTCTCCAATTCTCTAAGACACCATGTAAAAATAAAACTTAAAATAGGGTCTTAAAGAATTAGAATTTACACTTATTAATTTATGCTTTATTTCTTACCACAATATTTTTCAAGTAAGAAATCTCCCCCAAATGAAAACTCTCGTGCATGAAAAATGTCCAAATTTGCGACCCTACCGTTGTGCCAAAAGGTAATTTGAATTGACTTTCAGCATCCCAATGTTCTTGGGTTAAATTCTCTAATAATTCAATAATTTTCTCACCTCTTTTTTGTAAAATTTCCACAGTTTCTGAAATAGAACCGTACATTTCATTGGGTTGTAAAGGCGTACCTGGGGCAAAAATAACCCTTTCATTTCCGTAGCTTTCTATTTTTTCTGATGGATTCAATAGTTTAATAATTGTATTACGAATAAAAGCCAGATGCCCAATCTCCCAAGCCAAGTGATTTACTTTGTCGTAAGGACGGAAAAATGCCTCATCGCCCGAGAAATTCTCAGCCATTTTTGCTACTCTTTTACTGCTTGATGCAAAACCCTGTTGCATGAGTGGAATGATGTTCATAATGGTTTAATTTTGTTGAAATAAATTTTTTATAAAATTGGGTAAAATCAACGACTTTACCCAATCCGTACCACAAGTCATTTTATAAAACTTTCTAAATCCTTCAAGGCTCTTGCCCAGAGTGTATCTTTAAACTTTCGTCTGAAAAAACCAAAATGTCCAATTTCTTTGGCTCCAATTTCTTTGGGTATAATACAATCAATTTTTATGCCTCCTGAACTTTTAACGTGCTTCCAAAACATGGGTACAGAACGAGCATTAGAAATAGGGTCGTCGGTTGTCCAATATACTTGAATTGGGAATCTTAAATCTTGAAAAAAGCCTTTATCAGCTGATTTTGGGGCATATTTGTGGTTAAAAAAATACTCTGGAACACTGCACCAATGCCGCCAATCCAAGACAATTTGTTTAGGTAAATCTTCCATCAGTCCAAACCTTTTGGCAGCAACATATCCAAACAATACATTAGAAATTGGGGTAAAAATATGAAAGAAAAAGTGCGTTTGAATTCGGTATTTCCACGGCATAAAACCCCAATATCCCACCGAAGTGGCGAAGGTTACCATGCCCTTAATTTTATGATGATTTGGCATCATTCCAACTTTTTGCCCGCCCACACTGTGTCCCATGACGAGTTTTGGTAAATCTGGAAACTGATTGTCCAAATATTCCAAAACGGCAGGCATATCGAGTTGCCCAAGCATAACGTAATCGTAGGTACAACCCCGCAAACCACCTTCGGGCGTGGATTCGCAGATGCCTCTGTAATCATAGACACAGGCTGCAAAACCATTTTCAGTAAGATAATTGGCAAAAGGAAGGTAATATTCTTTGGGGGTGGCGGTGGCAGAATTAATTTGAACAACGGCTTTTGGCGGTCCATTGGGCATCAAAAGAATGGCTGAAAGTTCAACGTCATCTTCACATTTTATTTTCAATTTTTGCGAATTCATTTTACCAAACGATTGTTTGGCAAAAGTGCGAAATGATTTTTAGAAATCCAAATTTATTTTAATTTCATCCGATAACTTACCTCCAAATTTTCCACGATTTCAAAGTTAAGTCCTTGATAAAACGTAATAGCCCGTTGATTTATTTGTAAAACTTCCAACACAATTTTCGGGTTATTTTTAATTAAATCTTGCATAATAATTTTGCCTAATCCTTTACCTTGGAATGGTCGTAGAATCATCAAATTTGCCAAGAAAATATGGTCTTCAAAAGGCAAAGTTTCGAGATAACCAATTGGCTGATTTTCATGTTCAATTACTTGGAAATGCTCTTTTTTGAATCCTTTTTTATGAAAATCTTGCTGTGCTTTTTCATTCCAACCCCAAAGCATTTCGAGGTATTCTTGCAGAGCATTTTGCTTGATTTTAAAGGTTAAATCAAGGTCTTCATCCGTGGCTTTTCGGAGGTTAAAAATCATGATAATTTCACTTCTTTTCCCGTCTTCACCGCCTCAAAAACAGCCGCCGTTATTTTCATATCCTTCAATCCTTCTTCGCCAGGTGTACGCATGGGGCGATTATTAATTATATCTCCACAAATGCCATCCAACATCAACGTTTGATGATGCACAATCGGGAATTTCATTTCGCCTTTGGAGGTTTTGCCTTTCAAAGGTCCATAATCAAAGGCGGGAGACATCTCTAAATTGCCATTTTCGTAACCCACATATAAGCGTTGCAAACCTGAATTATAAGTGGTTGTATGATTCGAAATTGCTCCACTCGGAAACTTCATTTGCCAAAACATGGTCTCTTCAATGCCATCTACATAAATATCGGGGCGAGTTTTCACAGCTTGTGCGGTTACGGAAATTGGCTCTTCGCCCGTGGCATATCTTGCGGCATTAACTGCATAAACGCCAACGTCCATCATGGGTCCGCCGCCCGAAAGTTTTGGAATCATTCGCCAAGCTTTTTTATCTCTTAATGGAAAGCCAAAACTTGCTTCCACAAACGTTATTTTTCCAAAATCTTTATCCTTTGCCAATCGCATGACTTCGTTTGTAAATGGCTCATAATGAAGGCGATAGCCGATTGAAAATGTTACTTTTGCTGCCTTGCAAGCCGCAATCATTTCCTCGGATTCCTTCATAGAAATTGCCATTGGTTTTTCGCAAATTACGTGTTTCCCTGCCTTTGCCGCCCGCAAAACGAATTCATGGTGCATTCCGTTTGGCAAAACTACATACACCACATCAATGTCTGGATTCTTGGCTATTTCATCAAAGTTTTGATAATTGTAAATGTTTTTTTCTGGAATATTATACTTCTTTTTCCATATTTCAGCCTTCGCTGGCGTACCCGTAACGATACCTGCTAAACGGCAAAATTCTGTGTTTGCAAAGGCTGGGGCAAGATTATTGGTGGCATAACTCCCCAAACCAACAAGGACAACGCCCAATTTTTTCTCAGAAAAATTAGCCTTAGAAATCAATGGCAAAGCAACTGAACTTGCCACAAAGGTTTTTAAGAAATCACGACGATTATTTTTCATGTTTTTGGGTATTGTTTTATCACCGCAAAAACGCTATGTCGCAAAGTTTATTTAATCAAATCCTTGCGTTATAGCGTCTTTGCGGTTTTAATTTTCAGTAAATTTTGCGTCATAGTGTCTTGGCGGTTAACTATTTTACAATTCTTTTCGAGCCATATAATTTTCTAATCCAGCCATTGCCGTAGCTCTTACTTTTTGATGTAGAAAGCCAGTCCAACCTAATAATTTACCCGTTATTCCCAAAGATTGTGAAGCCCAACGGTGGAAGTTAAAACTGTCTCGGTGATTGAATATTTTGCCGTCTTTGAAAGTGAAATTGGCATCAATAACATTATGAACTTTATTACCTGTCTGTGAAAAGGTGTACCACGCTTCCCACGAAGCCCTTCCAGTCGAATCATTGGCTTGAACTTTTGAAAATTCTACTTTCAAATCAGTACCCCTTTCAATCAACATTCTCCACATCGAACCAATTTGTTTTCTTCTTAAATCAAACGCTTCATCTTTGAATGTGGCTTCTGGGTGGTAACATTCCGCCATGGTGTGATAGTCTTTTTGAGCGAAGGCTTCGTAAAATTTGTTGATTAATTGTTCGTTTGCGTGCATAATTATCTTTGGTTATTTAAAGTATCTGCATAAATTTACGTAGAACATAATTTCTATCAAAATTAGAAGTTTTAAGTCTTTAAGTCATAAGTCGTAAGGAAATTGGAAAAGCGTTTTTGGCTATAAAAGCATTAACTGTTTTAGTGAAAATATTACAACTTTCAATTAAATTAATCCATGAAAATACTCTCTTTTTTACTCGCCATTTCGTTCTTTAATTTTCTAAAATCAGATAAGCCAGCCTATTTGTTGTATGATAAGGATTTAAAAGCAACATCTTACGAAAATATGCTTAAAGAATTGTCTCAGGCAGACATCGTTTTCTTTGGTGAATTACACGATAATTCCTTAAATCATTGGCTTGAATTGCAGGTTACGAAGGACTTATTTCAGGCAAAAAAAGACAAGTTGATTTTGGGTGCTGAAATGTTTGAGACTGATAATCAGACGGTTATGGATGAATATTTGAAATCCTTAATCACCGCTAAGCAATTTGAAACCGAAGCAAAAGTATGGCAAAATTATCAAACTGATTATAAACCTTTATTAGATTTCGCCCAAGAAAACAAACTTAAATTTATCGCCACAAATATTCCCAGAAGATATGCCAGTATCGTATCAAAAGGAGGCTTGGAGGCTTTAAATCAGCTTTCGGATGATGCAAAAAGAAACATTGCTTCGTTACCGATTGATGTAGATTTGACTTTGCCAGCCTATGCAGAAATGATGAAAATGGGTGGTATGCACGGAAGCGGAGGCATGAGTATGTCGGCTGAGAATATTACAAAAGCACAAATAATTAAAGATGCTACGATGGCGAGTTTTATCTTAAAAAATTATGAAGCGGGACGTACATTTTTGCATTATAACGGAAGTTATCATTCAAATAATTTTGAAGGAATTGTTTGGCATTTGAAAAAGAAAAATCCTAAATTAAAGATTGTAACAATTAATACAATTCAAGCCCAAGATATTAGACAACCCTCTGAAAAAGAGAAGAATACCGCCAATTTTATCTTTGCCATACCTGATGATATGACGAAGAGTTATTGACCAACGTAGCACGGCAATCCTTTGCCGTGAGTGTCCGATTGACGGCAAAGATTGCCGTGCTACATTATAATTTCAAACCATGAATATTACATTTACTACCATTAAAACTGACCAAGAAATCCAGCAATTATTGGACTTGCAACAGTTAAATCTAACGAAAAATATTTCGGAGGACGTTGCCAACGATCAAGGTTTTGTGACCGTTGTACATAATTTTGATTTGCTTTCACGCATGAATCAAGCCGTATCCCAAATCATCGCCAAAGATGGCGATAAAGTGGTTGGTTACGCCTTGGTAATGCCCGAAAGTTTTAGGTTTGACGTTCCCGTTTTGTCGGCAATGTTTGAGATGCTGGACGGTTTGGAATACAAAGGGAAACTGATAAAAAACACGTCATACTACGCAATGGGGCAGATTTGTGTAGCAGAAGGCTATCGTGGACAAGGTATCTTTGATGGACTTTATGCCAAACACAAAACTGAATTAGCCGACCGTTTTGAACTTTGTGTTACTGAAATTGCCAAACGAAATCTCCGTTCCTTAGCGGCTCATAAAAGAGTAGGATTTGAGATTATTCACGAATATTTTGATGTAAATTATCCTGAACTTTGGGAAGTTGTGGCTTGGGATTTTTCGTAGTTTTCGTCTATGAGGACACAGACAACGGCAGATGTAACAGTCAAATTATAACCAATAATCAACATGAATTCACAAAAATCACTTCTTGGTACACAACCACTTACCCAACATTACATCTTAGTTTTAAGAATAGTAATGGGCGTTCTTTTCATTAGTCATGGACACGAATTATTTGATTCAAAAGCCATGCAGAATTTTGCTGATTGGCTTCAAAAAGATTTGCATTTTCCTCAACCTTTATTGATGGCATATCTACGAACAGGGGCAGAATTATTCGGAGGAATAATTCTGGTATTAGGCTTATTTACCCGAATTGGGGCATTTTTGATTATGATTACCATGTTTGTTGCCTTTTTTACCGCTGGTAAATCAGCACCTTTGGGCGATGGAGAAATGACTTTTGCGTATGCAATTGTGATGTTTACGCTTGTGCTTACGGGTGCGGGGAAAGTTTCTTTGGATTATTATTTTTTTGGGAGGGGTAGGTAGGATTTCGTTGTTGTTCATAGAAAAATCAAAACTTTGTATTAACAGATTGCTTCGGAGAGAACAAAAAACTGTTCGGAACTATATACTTATTAATGCAGGTCAGGTTATTGATATTAAAAGTACCAAAATTAAGCCATTCAGGTATTTGCATTAATAAGTATAAAGTTCCGTAAATATTATGTCTTTTAAATCCATATCAAGATGAAATTTTTTAGTACAATTTTTTCAAAAATCACCTTCTTTTTATTATTGAGTTTATCCGTTTTTGCCCAAGTAGATACCAACTCCGTTGATATTGCCAATGCCAAAGCATCCTCGGCAAAATACGTTTTCAATTTCAAAAAAGCCCCGTGGTACGTCCGTTCAACGCCTTTTGCCATTTACACGGGTGCTGGAAAACTGAGCGATAAAGTAACCCAAAACATTGAAATTGGAAAAAGTTTTAATGTCATAGATTTAGGCATCGCCTTTGGCAGAAATTCCCTCCGAGCTGACACAACCTTGTTTTTGGAAGGAAAAGTAACGATGGATGTTTGTAATTATGGCATTTTTGCCAACGAAATGACCGTTGGAGCGGGTAAAGTTTTTGACTCACAAGGCAGTATCATGCTGGAATTATCCTATACTATTTTTGCCCAAATAGCCCCCCGATTTGGTGTCGGAATCACCACGGGTTATTATGATTTTGCCAACGAAATCTTTGATAGTTCCCGAACTTTTTATGGGGTATATTGTCGCTGGGGCTTACAAAGAACCGATACGGGCGGACTCCTCGGCATCGGCAGAGGGCGTGGACGTGTTGGCAGGGCGGGTCATGCACACGGCGGAAGGTAAGGTTGTTTATTATTGGATACGCTTAACGACCAAAACAGACAATCAAAATTACAATACTTCCATAAAGGGTTATGGCAACCAAGGACATTTTTACGGAGACAGATTATCAATTTCGGAAAGAACAGCATTAATTGAG
Source organism: Arcicella sp. (assembly GCA_025354645.1). GTDB lineage: Bacteria > Bacteroidota > Bacteroidia > Cytophagales > Spirosomataceae > Arcicella. The sequence goes on from JANXML010000282.1 coordinate 15,143, forward strand.
TATTTGAAAACATTATAACTAATTTTGTTAATGTGCAAATTCCTATTGTCTTGCTTTATTGTAACATCGTTTTTTCATCAATCCTCTGCCCAAGAAGGTTTGGATTTTTACTTGTCCGAAGCTCGAAATAACAGTCCACTTTTGAAGGATTTTAAAAATCAGATTTTATCAAATCAATTGGATAGTTTACGTTTATTAGCCAGTTTCAAGCCTCAAATTACCGCCACTACCAACAATAATTATTATCCCGCTTTGGGTTCATTTGGGTATGATAATGCCATCTCGAATGGTGGTAATTACACAGCCCAAGTTTTTGTCAATAAAGCGTTGATTCCGAGGCGAAATTTGGCAAATCAACAGGAAACAATTTCGTTGCAATCTTCTGGTATTCAGGCAAATATAAAAATTTCTCAGCAAGATTTGAATCGAACAATTACTGCCCAATATATAACTACCTACGGCGATTATTTACAAATAAAATTCAATCAAGAAGTGTTGGAATTGTTTAAAAACGAAGAAGCAATCCTGAAAAAACTTACGCAAGCCAACGTCTATAAACAAACCGAATATTTAACTTTTTTAGTAACACTTCAACAGCAAGAATTGCAGCTAAAACGATTAAAAATTCAGTTTTTAAATGATTTTGGCACCCTAAATTACCTTTGCGGAATTGCTCCCGAAAACAATCAATCCACAAACTTTGCTGAAATTCCCACGCCAAATATTCCACTTCCAGAGCTACCCGAAGTCAGAAGTTCAATTTTTTATCGTCCTTACATTTTTGATAGTTTGAAAATTAGAAATAGTGACCGTCAAATTGATTTTGCCTATAAAATCAGAGGTAATATTTTTGCCGATGGCGGATTTGTATCCTCATTTTCGATGCAACCGTATTATAATTTTGGACTCAGTTTTGGGTTTAGTGCCACGATACTTTTGTACGATGGCAGACAAAAAGTTATGCAACATAACAAGAACAAAATTGCAGAATTGACCCGACAGAATTATCGGAATTTCTTTTTGAAACAATATACGCAACAAACTTCCCAACTGTTTCAACAACTCAAATTATACGAAGATTTGAGTGT
>JANXML010000288.1 GCA_025354645.1 Arcicella sp.
GAATGATAAAATAATTGCAGAAATAGCTTTGGCGGCTTGGGATTATTATTTGGGGAAGTAGGAATAATTTGCCTACGTAGTACAAAAGCAAAGAAATAGACCTTTTTATGCCCATTGAACACATTATGGTTATGGATAAAAAACGAGCTAAAAAACGTTCGATTTTATGAGTAGTGTCATTGCGAGTGTGGCAAATCGGAGTTTTGCTAAACCAATCTTCTGGATTGATGGAAGAAATTATGAATGCTGTCATTCCGAGTGAAACGAAGCAATCTTTTAGATTGATGAAAGCTACTATGAGCATAATGTCGTAACAAACTGTTGTATGTTAGCAAACTTAAAATTTATCTCAAAACTCCAAAAGATTGCTTCGCTACACTCGCAATGACAGAGTTTACTGTTCTTCTCCTTTTCTAAAAATAATCCAATAAAATTTGCGAATCCAAAACATTGACGTACCTTTGTGCAAAATTAGTACAAAAACATCCGCACGTCTCTGTGTTCGCTTCGTTGGCACGAAGCACTTCTTCTAAGGGTTGTGGTCAAGTTTTACTGGAAAGGTATTTAGTTCGATTAACTAATTCCTAATCCCCAAAACCTAACCCCTAAAACCCCCAGGTCGGTCTCCCAGAGCTTTAACGGATGTTCGGGCATCATTAAAGCAAAATTATTACAAATCAATTAAAAATTAGTCGCAGGAAACGAATGGAGCATCATGCCGATGCCCTAATTATTCTTCATGTCGTTAGATGTGACGCAGAAAAATTATGAGTGAAATCGCAAGATTAAGATTCGATGAACTTCCCGTGTCGGAAGACATCAAAAAAGCAGTATTGGATATGGGCTTTGAAACCGCCTCTCCAATCCAATCAGAAGCAATCCCTTATTTATTGGAAGGTCGTGACGTTATCGGACAAGCCCAAACGGGTACTGGTAAAACCGCCGCATTCGGAATTCCGATGATTGAGAAAGTTGTCGCTTTCGAGAAATACGTTCAAGGTTTGGTGCTTTGCCCAACCCGTGAATTAGCAGTTCAAGTTACCGAAGAAATCAAAAAATTAGCCAAGTATAAAAAAGGCGTTTGGGTTACTACGGTATATGGTGGTGATTCAATCGACCGTCAAATAAAGTCGTTGAAAGCAGGGGCAAATATCGTTGTAGGTACGCCTGGACGTGTGATTGACTTGATTGAAAGACGTGCTTTGAAATTAGAAAGAGTGCAAATGGCAGTGCTTGATGAAGCTGACGAAATGCTTGATATGGGCTTCCGTGATGATATTGAAAGCATTTTGCAAGAAACCAACGAAGATCGTCAAACCGTTTTCTTCTCGGCAACGATGTCTAAGCCAATTATGGCTCTTACTTCTCGTTATCAGAATGATCCTAAATTGGTGAAAGTTGTGAAAAACGAAATCACCAATGCTAACATCGAACAGTTATATTTTGATGTAAAAGGCAAGGCGAAAATGGAAGTAATGACTCGTTTAATGGATTTTTACAACGTTAAATTAGCTTTGATTTTCTGTAATCAGAAGAAAAGAGTAGATGAAGTTGTGGAAGAATTGATTTTGAGAGGATACGCTGCCGAAGGTTTACACGGTGATTTACGCCAAACACAACGGACAAACGTAATGGCGAAATTCCGTTCGGGTGCAACCACTATTTTGGTGGCTACGGACGTTGCCGCTCGTGGAATTGACGTGAATGATATTGATGCCGTTTTCAATTATGACATTCCTTTGGACGAAGAATATTACGTACACCGTATTGGTCGTACAGGTCGTGCTGGTAAATCTGGAAAGGCTTATACTTTCGTGGTTGGTGCAGAGCGTAATCGTTTGAGAGATATTATGAATTTCACGAAAGTGAAAATTGATAAAGGCGTGATTCCATCGTTCTCGGATGTGGTTGGTGTGAAAAAAGGAATGTTCATTGAGCGAGTACAAAACGCCATACAAGAAGATGATTTAGCACTTTTCGGAGATGTTTACGGTTCGTTAACCCACGCTGGATTCTCGAATGAGCAAATTGTTGCTGCCCTTGTGAAAATGACAATGGGTGTGGCAAAAAATGAATTTGCCGATGAGAATTTAGAAGGAGATGCTCGTGGTGATCGTTACGGAAGCCGTGATTCTGGTCGCAATGACCGTTTCGGAAGTCGTGATGGTGGTCGTGGAAATGGCAGTAATGGCGACCGTTTTGGAAGTCGTGATGGCAGAGATTTAGGAAGTAGCCGTTTTGGAAGTCGTGATGGTGGAAGCCGTGACGGAGCAAGAAGCTACGGAAACAATGATTCTCGTGGTGGAAGCCGTGATGGTGGAGCAAGAAGTTTTGATCGCAATGATTCTCGTCCTCCAAGAGTTGGTGGTGACCGTCCTCGCACGGGTGAAGACAGAGGTCCAAGAACGGATAAAGCTGGAAAGCCATATCGTCAGGATGATAACATGGTAAGAATGTTTGTAAATATTGGTTTTGATGAGAAAATCTCGCCTGCCAATATCGTAGGAGCATTTGCAGGAGAATCTGGCATTCCAGGAAATACCTTAGGACAAATCAATATTTTCGATAAATATACGTTCGTTGATGTTCCAAAAGAATACGCAACAACGGTATTGAATCGGATGGATGGTGCATCAATCAAAGGAAAGAAAGTGAACGTTGAGATTGCGAAGCCAGCTTAATAAGTTCGATGTTTGGTCGGGCGGTGTTCCGCTTTCGATGTTCGGAAAACTATTCAATTTGAAGTAAAAAGCATCAGTCGAAATTTCGGCTGATGCTTTTTTTCTACTTGAACATTGAGATTTAACGTAGGTTGAGTTCAAAACCCAGCCTACGTTTAGTTGAATATCCATATTACCCAATAGAAACCAATTCCAAATCAAAAATCAAATCTTTTCCAGCCAAAGGATGATTGGCGTCCAAGGTGATTGTGGTTTCCGTAACTTCAACCACTGAAACGGGCATCACTTGCCCCGTGCCGTCTTGGTGCATATTTAATTGCATTCCAACTTCATAAGGAATATCAGAAGGGATTTCCTCCTTCTTGAAAACTGCCAAATAATTTGGATCCATCTCTCCGTAAGCATCAGCAACGGGAATGTGAACGGTTTTTTTCTCCCCTACAATCATTCCTGTAACGCCCTCATCAAAACCTTTTATCACCATGCCAGAACCAACTTGAAACGCCAAAGGTTCACGTCCTTCCGAAGAGTCAAAAAGTGTTCCGTCGGTCAATTTTCCTATGTAGTGGACATTAATTTTATCGCCCGATTTTACTTGTGCCATTATTGTCTTGTTAAAATTTGGGCAAAGGTCGGGAAGAGATTTTAATAATTAAAAATTAATATTTAAAAATTAAAAATTAAAAATATAAGTATTTGATAACCAGTACTTTAACATCATACTCTAAGCAAATTGTTTTCTAAACTTTATGTATTCCATTTACGATTCAGTTAATCCTCATACTTCTTAGCTTAATTTTAGGTAAATTTATCCAAAAATAATGACCATTTTATGTACGAAATATTTGTTGAAACTATTGGTTGGATTGCTTCAATTTTGATTGTAGGAGCTTTTGCTTTAAATTCATTCGGTAAGATTGCCTCTACCTCAAAACTCTATCAATTCGCAAATCTTATTGGTGGAATTTTCTTTATTGTAAATACTGTTTATCATAAAGCTTATCCATCTGCGGTTGTGAATGTGGTGTGGGTAATTATTGCTGTCTCAGCACTATTAAAATTGAAGAAATCATGAAAATAGGATTCTTACTATTTGAAAATGTGACTCAATTGGATTTTACAGCTCCTTTTGAGGTTTTTGCACGAATGCCTGAGGCAGAAATTTTATTAATTTCAAAAAATATGAATGCTGTAAAATCAGACAAAGGTTTATCAGTTTTGCCAACTCATACTTTTGAAAATTGTCCGCAATTAGATTTAATTTGTGTGCCTGGGGGTGGAGGAATTAGTGACGTAATTGAGGATGAACCATCGCTTAAATTCCTAAAAAAACAAGCTCAAAATGCAAAATATATAACTTCGGTTTGCACGGGTTCAATTGTTCTGGCGGTTGCAGGATTATTGGATGGTTACAAAGCCACAACCCATTGGTTATCAATTGATTTACTCAAAAAATTCAACAAAATAGAAGTCATCGAAGAAAGAGTTGTAAAAGATAGAAATCGTTTCACAGGTGGCGGTGTAACGGCAGGAATTGACTTTGCTTTGGCAATTACGGCTGAAATTTATGGAGAAAATATAGCCAAAGAAATTCAGTTGATGATTGAGTATAATCCACAACCTCCTTTCAAATCTGGTTCGCCCAAATTAGTTGATATTGAAATTTTGGATAAAGTTGTTTCATCCAGAAAAGAAATTCAAAATCAACGTTTAAAGCAAATTGATAGAATAATAGCTTCAAAATAACACAAATTAAACCTATGGAAATATTCAATTTAGATACCTTAACCATTGCAAAAAATTTATTGGGTTACAGCTTTATTCATGAAAATGATGAAGGCAAAACGACTGGCATTATTGTGGAGACTGAAGCCTATTTACAAAACGACCCTGCTTGTCATGCTTACCGAAAAAAAAGTTTAAGAAATGCCCCCATGTTTGGCAAAGCAGGAACCATTTATGTCTATCAAATTTACGGAATGCACTTTTGCGTAAATATTTCAACCAATCAAGAGGATATTGGTGAGGCAGTTTTAATCCGTGCTTTGGAACCAACCGAGGGCTTAGCTTTGATGGAAGAAAGACGTTTGAAAAAATCGAAACTAAACCAAATGAAACCCAAAGATTTGTGTTCAGGACCAGGGAAATTGGTGCAAGCCATGGGAATTCATAAAGGCATGAATGATTGGCATATTTTAGATTCTGAATTAAAAATCATTCCTCCGAAAATACAAATATCTGATAATGAAATAGTTACGACAACTCGTATTGGCATAACGCAAGGAGTAGATTTACCTTATCGATTTTATATGAAGGGTAATAAATTTGTTAGTAGATTTTAACTGCAATGACGCAATGACGCAAATTTTTATTTTCCCTTGCGTCATAGCAGTTATTTCAATATTCCTTGATATGAAATCAATCCAATCGCCAAAACTGCTAAAGCCAATCCAACTTTATTGAGATTAGATAATTTCTCTTGAAAGAAAATTAAGGCAATGATAGCTGAACCTAAAATCACACTAATATTATAAATTGGTAATACAAAAGCTCCATTATTTTGAAAAGCATCCAAGGCTTTTAATAAAAAATAGAAGGACAAAAAGTTAGGAACACCCAAAGGTAATGCCGCCCAAAGACTTTTAAACTGCATCTTTTCTTTTCCTTGTAACACGCTAATAATCAATACAATACTTCCAAAAATTATTGAACCTGTTATGATTGTTAAGGTAAAAGGGATGGTATTCCCAGAAGCAGTTACATACTTCGCATTTAAAAAATTGAAAGTAGTATTGGTAATTCCGTACATTACAAAAACAGCAATTGGTAGAAGCCAATCAGAAGTATTTTTTACTTGATTATTAGATTTCACCTCTTTTTTTAAAGTACTCAAAACCACAGCAATAATCGCCAAAGCCAAGCCTAAATAATTCCAAACATCAAAGTTTTGACTTGATTTTAAAACAATTAAGCTGAAAATTACAGGAATTACTAAGGAAATATTGTTTGCCAAAGAAGTAGCCGTAATTCCTACTTTTTGCGTTGAAGCCCCCGAGAGTAAAAAAGTTATTACAAAACTAACGCCCAAAAGCATTGCCCACAGCGTTGACGGTTCAGTAAAATTCAGATTAAATTGCTGATTATCAGGCAGAAACAATAATCCTGTAAGAAAACAGATAGGATAATTCAGAATAATTGCTTGAAAAGTGTTCACACCGTAACGAGCATGAAGACGAAAATTAATGAGTAATAAAACGGAGAAAAGTACGCTTAGGGCTAAGTATAACATTAGTTAAATGGTTAATTAGTATTTAGTTACTGGGAATTAGTTATTTGTTATTGGAACAAAAATGAAATAAATCAAAATTTCAGATGCAAAAATACCGTAAAATTCAGTTTATCTGTAAAAAACATTTTTGCAAACTAATAACCAATAACTAATTACTTATAACTTCAAACTACGCCTTCTTCACTAAATCTTCCAACAAATCAATCCAAACGGATGAATTATTTAAACTTTCTACTAATTGCCAATGCTTACCACCGTTTTCTTCAAACATTTCTTTATATTCTTCTCCTACTTCAATGGTTGTTTCCAAACAATCCGAAACAAAGGCTGGCGAGAATGCTAAAACACTGTGTTTTCCTGATTTAGCTAAGTCTTTTACAACATCATCCGTATAAGGTTTTATCCAGGGATCATTGCCCAATCTTGACTGAAATGAAGTTGTATAAGTACCTTCTTCTAAACCTAACTCCTTGACCATCAATCGTGTAGTTTCAAAACACTGAGCTCTGTAGCACAATTGATTCATGGAATGAAGCGTTTCACAACATGAACCTAATTTGCAAACTTCACCCGTACAATCTCCTTTTCTCATGTGTCTTTCTGGCAAGCCGTGATAACTAAAAAGAAAGTGTTCGTAATGATCTTTCGCCATATATTTACGAGCCATTTCTGTAAAATGCTCAATAAATTTTGGATGATCGAAAAAAGTATTGGTGAATTGTAATTCTGGAATTACTTGCCAAGTTGAAACAATTTTCATGGCTTTCTCGAAAACAGATCCCGTACTTGCCGAAGCATATTGCGGGAATAAAGGCACAACGATTATCTTCTTGAAACCCGATTTTTTGAACAAATCCAAACCCACATCCATGCTTGGGGATTGATAACGCATGGCTAATTTCACTACATAATCATCGCCTAATCTTTCCTGAAGCATATTTTCGGCATCAACCCCGTAGAATTTTAGCGGTGAGCCTCTTTCTTCCCACAATTCTTTATAAATTTTGGCAGATTTTGGTCCACGAAAAGGAGAAATAATTAGATTTACGAGGGTCCAACGGGCAGCGGCGGGAATATCAAGTACTCGTCCGTCCATTAAAAATTCACGAAGATATTTACGAACATCAGGGGTGTTTGGGGAATCGGGCGTACCTAAATTTACGATTAAAACACCCGTTTTAAATTTATTTTTTGTCTGCGGTTCGCTCAATGATTGGGCTTCTAATGTTTGCATGGTGATTTTAAAAATATTATACAAATTTAACGCTCAAATTTCGTTTTTGTTCAATCTTCAAACGCATTATACTTTATTTCTTCGGGCTACTAACTCCTTATTCTTTCCATCCTTCTGGTTTTATTGGAGTTCTAAATCGACTTTCACTACAAGGTCTTGGACAAGGAAAAGCTGGACAGGCTGGTTTTCCTGGAATTACTTTGAGAACGGGAGATTCTTCTTTTGGAATTAAAGATTTCCTATCAATATAAAATAGTTTTTTCTTTACTGAATAAACATCAAAAAGCCCCAAAACTTTTGCTTGAGTGTCAGTTGACTTAATGTTAAAGTTAAAACGTATTTCAGCAGGAATATCAAATAAAGAACCAGTGCTTTGAGTCTGCGAAGCTAAACTTTGATAATATTTATAGGAGCTTTCAGTGTTAGCCCTTTGCTCAAGCAAAAAATAATAAGGCGAAAAACTATCGAAAGGCACTCTTGCAATTTGCTTTCCCGTTATTCGCTTTCCATTCAAGTAACTGTCCGAAAATAAATTTAGATTGGATGAGTAGGAAATATTCCAACAATCGCCTGAACAATCATAAAGTAGTTCACCATCTCTCGTTGATTCAGTATCACAAATAAAAACTCTTTCATAATGTTTCCAGTGCCACGAATAATAATCTCCTGTGGTGCTGGGGTCTTGAAAATCCAAGTAAACATTGAAACCTCCTCGATATACACTTCCTTTCGGATAATTATCATCTAATTCATAGCGGCTTATTAAGTTTTCAATATTCGGAACAGCTCGCATCTTTTCGGGTGAAGAGGTATATTTCCGTCCATTTGCTTGTATATAAAGCGTATATGTACTGCCTATTTTTCCTCGAAAAGAAGGTGATGCTACATAGTTACCCTCATCAGAAGCCTCAGTAAAAATTTCTTTGTTATTTTTTTCATCCAAAATGTAAACTTCTGCTCCTCGAACGGGTTTAAAAAAACTATTACTGATATTTCCGTTTGAATAAGTGAGGGTGAAGTTTTGTTGTTCATTTTGGTCGGTCAATCTTGCTTCAACCGTCAAGAATTCGCTGGCAGAGACCTGTTTAAAGTCTTCGAAGGGTGTCACGCAAGATGCAATGAGACCCGAAAAAAAAGTAAAATAAAATAGAACTTTCGTTTTCATAATGTTTTTAATTTAAGGCATAAAATATGCTTATGTTGTTAAAAAGAAAACAAGCAACTCATAAATCGTTCGATTTATAAATTGCTTGTTTTCAAAATAGTGATTATTAAAAAATTCTTACTCCTTCCAACCCTCTGGTTTAAAAGGTGTTCTATACAATCCCTCAAAACATTGAACTAAATCCTTACAACCGACTTGTGTGGGTTGGCACGAAAAAATATCACCTTGCAAAATTTTTGATACTGGTGCTTCGTCCTTCGGTACTTGCGTTCTGTCAATATAAAAAATTCTTTTACGAACTGAATAAACATCAAAAATTCCCAAGATTTTCTCCGTTGAATTTGTAGTTGATTTAATATTAAAACTAAATTTTGTTTCGGCAGGAACATCGAAAAGTGTGCCGTTATTTTGAATTTGAGCACTCAATCCTTGATAATAATTATAAGAATTCCGAGTAATTGCTCTTTGTTCAAACTGTAAATAATAAGGAGCGACACCGTCGTAAGGCACTCTGGCTACTTGTTTTCCCGTTATTCGTTGACCATTTAAGTAACTATCCGAGAAAATATTCAAGTCAGTAGAAAACGAAATGTCCCAACAATTTCCATCACATCGATAATTCAAAGTTTGCTCAGTTGGAACTCTCGGCGACACACAAGTATTGGTTTTGAAGTCATAAGTTGCTCCTCCTTGACAAGTTTCGCAAATATAAGCTCTCTCATAATGTTTCCAATACCACTGGTAATTATCACCCACTGTGGAAGGGTCTTGGAAATCAACGTATAAATTAAAACCTCCACGCCGTTGGTCACCTTTTGCATAATTATCCAAAATTTCAAACCGAGTTATTAAATTTTCAATTTCAGGCACGGGCTTCATTGTCTCGGCTTGTGATTGGTATTTTCTACCATCAACTGTTTCGATATTAAGGGTATAAGTTCCACCTACTCTTCCGCTGTATTTTGCAGAAGACAAGTAAGTGCCTTTTGTGGACGATTCTGGGAAATCTTCTCGAATTCCTTTTTCATCGACTATATAAACTTTTGCCTTTGTGATAGGCAGAAAATAACTACCCGTAATTTTTTCAGATGATGAGTACAGTTTAACTCGCTGTGAACCCACTTGATCCGTAATTGAGGCTTCAACCGTTAAGAAACTTGTGGATGAAACTTGCGTAAAATCAGAAATTGGCGTAATGCAAGATCCAACCAACACGAATAAAAGAATGATATATATTGGGAATTTAGTTTTCATGGAATCAAGTAATAAATTGTAAGTCTGCAAAACATCGGAGTTTTATGTCTCCAATAATCTTATAAACTTCTACTTTTTTATAAAAATTTAAAATTATACGTCAAAGAAATGAATGGAGCACCAAAAACGCTTAATTCGTAAGGTTTTATCCCCGCAGGCGTTGATTTGAAAAATACTGAATACGGATTTTTTCTTCCGTAAAGATTATAAACTGTAAATGTCCAACTTCCTTCCCAACGTTTCACTTTTAGACTTGGATTGGTAATAGTCCAAGAGAAATCTAAGCGGTGATAATCTGCAATTCTGTCATTATTACGAGTTTCATAAACGGGATATTTTTTGTTATCTAATTGAAATAAACCCGATGGTGATGAAAAGGGACGACCTGTATTATAAGCAAACGTAAATCCAAAACTATGGTGGATAGTTGGTTGAATGTTGATGGTTGCATTCACGGTATGAGGTTTATCGTAGTTGGAAGGATACCAATTCCCACTTGCAATTTGTTGCAATTCGGGAAAATCTCCACGCACTTGTTGCAACGAACGAGCGTAAGTATAACTAATCCAACCGCTCAATTCTCCACGCTTTTTTGTGAGCATCAATTCAATTCCATAAGCCTTCGCCTGACCTGCAACTACCTGTGTTTCAATGGTTTTGTTCAATTGCAGATTAGCCCCTGAAATATAATCTAAAATATTATTGGTTTGTCTGTAATACCCCTCAGCAGAAACTTCGAAGATGTTTTCTTTAATATTTCTGAAATATCCTAAAGAAATAAAATCGCTTTGTTGAGGTTTTATGTAAGAATCAGAAGTTTTCCATCGTGCGGTTGGCAATGGTGTTGTATTATTGGTTAATAGCTGAATAAATTGTTGCATTCGGTTATATCCCAACTTAATTGTAGAACTTTCCCCGATGGAATACTTCATGGCAATTCGAGGTTCAAAACCGCCATAGGATTTCTCAACAGAACCAGAACCAATTTCCTCAACCCCAATTTGAGAACTTGCTGTTCTTGGTTCGCCTTCAATATATTTTCTGAAAGAATAGGGTCCGAAATTGATGTAATTAGCGTATCGTAATCCCGCTTGAATAGAGAATTTTTCACTCATTTTATATTCATCATCTACATAAATTGCAGTTTCTAAGGACTGCTCATTAGGTAAAATTACTGTGGCAATTCTTGATTTAACGTTCTGATTTAAAGTTCCTGGAGAAATATTATATGTTACTGCGGAAACCCCGAAATTAATTTTATGCTTCTCATTTGGGTTAAAATCAAAGTCAATTTTTAAATTTTTGTAATCAATACTATTATTAAGTTCAATTCGATTAACGCTGTCTGGAGCATAAGTACGAGTTCTGTAATTGGACACAACTCCCAAAACATCGACACTCAATTTTGAATTGAAATAATGATTCCATCTACCTGAGAAATTGAGATGTCCATAATCAAATTGAGTACGTTTTGCTATAACATTCTCTAAACTAAAAAGTGAGTCAACTTGATAAAAATCGCTACTGACGTAGGTAGAAAGCGAAAATGTATTGTTTTTATTAGGACGATAAAAAACTTTTGTCGCTAAATCATAGAAGTTTGCTCGTGAGTTTTTGATATTTACTGGACCCACTAATTTGAACCAAAAGTCATTAAACGATAAACGTCCCGCCGCTAAGAATGACAGTTTTTCTTTAATTATTGGTACTTCAACCATAGCACGATTTGAAACTAATCCGATCCCACCTTGCAACTTAAATTTCTCCAAATTGGGTTCGGTCATTTTAATATCCAAAATGGAAGCCGTCCGACCGCCAAAACGAGATGGTACACCTCCTTTGTATAATTCTAATTCACGAATGGCATCAGAAGCAAAAACGGAAAACAGACCAAAAAGGTGAGTTGGATTAAAAATGGGAGCCCCATCAATATAAATCAAATTTTGGTCGATGGCACCTCCACGAACATTGATTCCATTGGAACCCTCACCAACTGATGAAACGCCTGGAAGCGTCTGTAACGAGCGAATTACGTCAACTTCACCCATCATGGCGGGCAGTTTTTTAATGGCTTTTATGCTTAATAATGTTACGCCCAACGATGGAGATTGAATATCTTTCCGTGTTGCCTGACTCGAAACGATTACTTCTTCTAACGTTTTTGTTACGTCATCTAATTGAACATCAAGGCGTTGATCAGTTTTAAGTTGAATTTTTATCCTGAAAGGTTTATAGCCCACATGACTAACCTTAATAATGTATTCACCCGCTGGCATATACACATGAAAATAACCAATTGAGTCAGTAATGATTCCAGATTTCTTGAAATCTAATGCTATTGAAGCTCCAATGATTGGTTCGCCCGTTTTCGAATCCGTTACTTTTCCCTCAATTACTGGTAATTTAAACTCTCTATCTTGAGCAGACAAATATCCTGATGATAATAGAATTAAGACACAAAAGAATAGATTTTTGATTAAATAAAATCGTACATTTTTAAGCATTATTTTACTGGTTGTTGTGAATTATTATTGTAAAAATAAATTGTGTTTTGAATTACACAAAGAACCTAAATTTTTCTAAGAGTTTTAACATTTCCTGTGCGTTTTATCCGAATGTGTCGATATAAAGACGTTTTTAAGAGAGAAAAGGTTGTTGCAAAAAAACTGCATCAAAACAAATCCTGCCCGACTTGAATTAATGCAGTTTTTTTAGCTACAAATTATTTTAATTAAGATTTAGTACACTGTTAAGTAAGTTTTTTGGGTAGATTTTAATTCTCTGGAAAAACTTCTCGAAAGTAGAAGGAACTTTCGAGATGTACGAAACGCCTACTTTACTTCTCGAAAGTTCCTTCTACTTTCGAGGTACTGTGTTAAAAACAAACTTTAAAGGTTAAAATATTTTTATTATTTTTGTCAAATCTAAGCAAGTCATAAATTGGCTATGCAGTTTAGGCAGGACAAATTTCAGTTATTT
>JANXML010000305.1 GCA_025354645.1 Arcicella sp.
TTCTTCAATCAATGCCCACGCTTTTTTTGCCAGTTCCATCGTTAAATATTCAACGTAATATGAACCACCCCAAGGGTCAATCGCTTTCGTAATTTGGGTTTCATTTTGTAGATATAATTGTGTATTTCGGGCAATTCGAGCAGAGAAATCCGTTGGTAAAGCAATGGCTTCATCCAAAGAATTTGTGTGTAAACTTTGTGTGTGTCCCAAAGCCGCCGCCATGGCTTCAATGGTCGTACGGGCAACGTTATTAAAAGGATCTTGTTCCGTTAGTGACCATCCAGAAGTCTGACAATGTACCCTGAGCATCAACGACTTATCATTTTTTGGGTTAAACTTTTGAACTATTTTTGCCCATAACATTCTACCCGCTCTCATCTTGGCAATTTCCATAAAATGATTCATGCCAATTGCCCAGAAAAACGACAATCTTGGAGCAAATTTATCAATATCTAACCCTGCGTTAACACCCGTTCGGAGGTATTCAAGTCCATCTGCAAGCGTATAAGCCAATTCCAAATCTGCCGTTGCACCTGCCTCCTGCATGTGATAACCTGAAATTGAAATCGAATTAAATTTGGGCATATTTTTGGCAGTATATTCAAAGATGTCCGCAATAATTCGCATTGAAGGCAACGGCGGATAAATGTAGGTATTTCGCACCATAAACTCTTTCAAAATATCATTTTGAATAGTCCCAGAGAGTTTTTCAGGAGAAACTCCTTGCTCTTCTGCTGCCAAAATAAAGAAAGCCATAATGGGCAAAACAGCTCCGTTCATGGTCATTGAAACCGACATTTCATCCAAAGGAATTTGATCGAAGAGTATTTTCATGTCTTCAACAGAATCAATTGCAACACCCGCTTTCCCAACATCACCTTGCACACGCACATGGTCAGAATCATAACCACGATGTGTTGCCAAATCAAAAGCAACCGAAAGCCCTTTTTGTCCACCTGCTAAATTTTTTCGATAAAAAGCATTGGATTCTTCCGCCGTTGAAAAACCAGCATATTGTCGAATTGTCCAAGGATTTTGCAAATACATCGTCGAATATAGACCCCGCAAATACGGAGGTAATCCCGTTGCAAAATTCAAATGTTCGGCGTGTTCTAAATCTTTTTTCGTAAAATAAGAATTGACGTATATACCTTCCGCACTTTTCCAAGGCTTTAAATCCGACTTATCTATTTGATTTTCAGTTGATTGATTAAGATTTATATTTGATAAATTTGGTTTCATTTTCTATTTTTCAAAAGTCGAAGATAATCTTAAATCAGTTAATAAATCAAAACCTAAATCAGAAGATTTGTATTTAGTATTTCCATTTCTGATTAAAGTTGCTTCTGAGATGTCTTTATATTTATTAACGCCAATCATTATTTCTTGATTATTAAGTAACTCATTTTGCTTCTCTTCGAAATTTCTTTTTATTTCATTTTGAATAAAATTTTGTTCAAAAGCCTCAACAATACCGCCTTTATTTTCAACTTCTTGTAATAACGCTAAGGCATTTTCTGCAATTTCAAAAGTCAAATTTTCAATGAAATAACTTCCTGCCGATGGATCATTTACTTTATCAAAATAAGATTCTTTTTTTAAAATAATGGAAATATTTCTGGCAATTCTTCGACTAAATTCATTTGATTCTTGATAAGTTTCATCGAATGCTCTTACACTTAAAGCATCACATCCACCAATAATTGCCGACATTGATTCAGTAGTAGCCCGCAACATATTCGTGTGTGGACTCATAGACGAATTATAGAGAGAGGAAGTTATGCAATGAATTGAAATAGGTGGGATTTGTTGTTCGCTTAAACCATAACCTTCCATCAATATTTTCTTCCAAAGAAACTTTAAAGCCCTAATTTTTGCAATCTCAACAAAGTAATTAGTACCAACAGAAATTGAAAATTCTAACTTTTGGATAATTACAGGTAAAGTGATATTTTGTTGGGTAATTTTTTCTACAACTTCAAGTGCTGATGCAATAGTATAGGCTAATTCCTGCCCTACATTTGCTCCTGAATTATGAAAGATATTTCCGTTAATTATTAGTGTTTTGAAGGATGGCATATTTTGTACTATTCCAAGAATCTTACCCATTGTCTCCCATTGGCTTTTATCATAAATTCCAGTTGAAAAATATCTTCCAAGTATATCATTATCAATTCCTCCTTTCCAGTAGTATGGTGCAATTATTTGTAACGTATTTACTAAATTTAAAGGGGCATTTTCGACTTTAAAAAAAAAGGGGGTATGAGAAATTTTGATATTCCTTAACAATTTACTAATTTCAATTTCCAATTCAAACACGCCGCTAAAATCAATCAAAAAAGAATCAGCACCCGCCTCTAACAAGCTGATTATCAAGGCATTAGTTTCTTTTTCAGATTTGTATCTTATTATTTCCCTATTGTTCCAAGAGTGTATAACTCTCTGATTTTGAGATTGTTGAATGTATTCCAGGGGTAATTGGCGTAATTCATCAGCATCAAAATATGAATTTGTTCGGATATTTTCGTCAATTATCCATGTTAAATTTTCATCAAAATTTTTACCTTTTAAATCTATACTAACTTGAATTTTCCAATCATTATGGGTATGCGAAATGAATTCAGAAAAGAGTTTATTTTTCATAAATAATATTAATTCAATATTTAATTTTTCAAAGGTACTAAAAATTTAGATTTTAGACTTTTTTTATGAAATTATCCTTTGAAATTGCTGTCAATGCTTTTACTATTGTACTATTCTAAGAAGTAACTTATTAATTGACTTTATCCTTTTCAAAATTTGAAAAAAATGGTAAATTTTGTCTAAAAACGAGAAAAAAATTTGCTATTTTTGTCATCCACTGTAATTTATATTTCTGTTAATCAACAATTATTTCGCCAATTAATTGATAACCAAATGTTTAAGACCGCTTACTTGTCCAGTCCCGCCATTTTAGAAAATACTATGTACCCTACCTACCAACCAGATGCAAGACAAGTCTGGCTAAAGTGTCTTGAAATTATACATAGAGAAATTAATGAGCAAAGTTTTAAGACTTGGTTTGAACCCATAGTTCCTTTGAAAGTAACAAACCAAACGCTCTCAATACAAGTACCAAGCCAATTTTTTTACGAGTGGTTAGAGGAAAATTATATCCATGTTCTTCGTAAAGCAATTGATTTTGCACTTGGGAGAAACGGTATGTTAGAGTATTCAATAATCGTTGATAAAGGGGATAAGAAAAATCCACCAATTGCTTATAGTATTCCTAATCAAAAACCAACCGTACCTGTTCAAGCACAAAAGCGTCCAGAGCCAACGGTTTATGAAAGTCCGTTTCAACTAAAAGATTTAGATTCATTAGATTTAGATTCATACCTAAATCCCCATTATACTTTTGACAATTTTGTAGAAGGTGATTGCAACCGCTTAGGTCGTTCGGCTGGTTTAGCCGTTGCTCAACGTCCAGGCGTAACTTCTTTCAATCCATTAATGATTTACGGGAGTGTTGGATTAGGAAAAACCCACTTGATTCAAGCCATTGGAAATTATATAAAACACGCTCATACCAATAAATTTGTGTTGTATGTAACATCAGAAAAGTTTTGTAATCAATTTATCAACGCAATTAAAAATAATACACTTCAAGCATTCACTAATTTTTATATGCAAGTGGATGTTTTGATTATTGATGATGTGCAATTTTTGGCAGGTAAAGAAAAAACGCAAGAATCATTTTTCCATATATTCAACCATCTGCATCAGTCAGGAAAACAGATAATTATGTCTTCTGATAGACCCCCAAGAGAACTTGCAGGGTTGCAAGACAGATTGCTTTCAAGATTCAAATGGGGTTTGACTGCAGATGTACAACAGCCTGATTTTGAGACACGTATAGCTATTATTCAAAAGAAATTGCAAGCTGACGGAATCTACATTGAAGATAAAGTTATTGAGTATTTAGCACACAGTATAGACACCAACGTCCGTGAATTGGAAGGGGTAATCGTTTCTTTAATGGCTCATGCTTCGTTTAATAGTAAAGAAATTGACATGGATTTAGCACGTTCTACTTTAAAAAATATTGTGGTTGATTCTGAAAGAGAAGTTACAGTTGATTCAATTTTAGATGCTGTTACAAATCATTTTGAAGTAAATATGACCGATTTGAAAAGTAAAAGTCGTAAAAGAGAAACGGTTTTTCCACGTCAAGTTGCGATGTATTTAATGAAAGAATTTACAAATCTACCTTTGAAATCAATTGGTTATCACTTTGGAGGGCGTGACCATAGCACCGTTATTCATGCTGTACAAACCATCAGCGATATGCTTGAAACGGATAAAGATGTGGAAAAAACAATGCAAAAATTATATAAATATTTTAACCGAGTTAGGGTTAAAGCGTAAACGATACACACAACTTAAAATCACTAATATTTAATTATTTGGGAGTCCGTCTTAAACCTTTGGATTTTTACTGATTTAATTTTTTGAATTTGTTCAGTTTAAACTTCACACATTTAAAACATCCTACTTATAATCTTTACTTAACCGTAAGGTTGTTTCATTTTTTTGATTCAATCTTACGGATTTTTTTTTAACTTCACGTAACTTTAAAGCTAAAATTGTTCTATGAAAAAAATCATCCTCTCGCTGCTTATTTTATTTTCAGGAATTCTATTTCAATCATTTGCAAAAAATGATATTGACCCAATTCGACAAATTCAAGTTGAACCGATTAATTGGATAATTGATAATCCAAAAGGAAAAATAAAAATTCGATTTATAAGAAATGAGGATAAATCGGATACTACAAATAAACCAAAAGGCTTTTTTGCTAAATTAAAAAATGTAGTAAATATGATTATGGATGCTTCTGACAATCCTCCTTTTAAAGTTGAGATTGTTCGTGAGAAAGAAAAGAAAAATTAACAAAAAAGCCTTTCAGAATTAACTGAAAGGCTTTTTTGTAATATAATTAAAATTTATTTTTTTACAACTTTTACCTCAATTCTACGGTTTTTAGATTTTCCTTCCTCAGTCGCATTACTTGCAATTGGATTTGAAGAACCTTTACCCGTAAAGTCAATTCTCAAATCCTTAATTCCATTTGCCACTAATAAATTTTTTACAGCAAACGCTCTTTTTAAAGATAATTTACGATTCTGAAGCGAATCACCAGCATTATCGGTATAACCCGTTAATTTCAATTGTACACGTGGATAGGCAGACATTATTTTTGCCAAATCCTGTACCGTTTTATCTGAACCTGACACTAAATTTGGTGTATTTGATTCAAAATTCAAATTATCAAATGTAAATGTTTGATTTACTTTGGCAGATGTGTCCGTTAAATATTTTGCAAATTTATAATTAAAAGTTCCCTCAGCTAAATCTAATTTCTGACCATTTGGCAAGCTAACTCCCATCGTTTTAGCGGTAGAAGTTGCAGCTGGTACAATGGTTGAATCTATTTTCGATTTTATTGTGTCTTTCGGTAAATTAGTCGTGTCAATTTGTACATTCGTAACTTGTTCCGTTTGCGAAGTATCCGCTTCAGTTGTTGAATTATCTCTTAATTTGCTCCAATCATAAGTGGCTGCAAAATAACCAACTCCACCAATTACTAATGCTATGAAAAAAGTTGGCAATAACCATTTTGGAATAGACATACCAGCTCCTTCTTCTGCATCATAGTCTTTGTCTGAGTAGGTAACAGGACGATTTTCAACTGTTTTTTTTGGAGTGATAGTTTGAGTAGTATTAGATTTTATTGTCCCTGTCGCAAACTGAACGGGTTTTATTTCTTCACTCATGAAAGTTGCTAATCCCAACACATCAATCATCTTAGGTTGCAGATTTTCGGGCGTTTCATCCAATAGAATACTTCGTTGATCCAAAATTACATTGGCTAATCCCGTTTTATCCAAACCTTGTGAATTAACTAAATTACCTAATTTTCCCACAACCAACGGAGCAACCACTGAAAGAAGTGAAGTTGCCGAAGAATTTCTAACGCCCGCAAATTGCGAAATCATCGTAGCGATGGAGCTTTTTTTATCGGGTAAAAGCATACTTACTACACTATTTCCTTTTTCAACAAATCCTGCAAAACTTTCCCTATTTTTTAACAAATCATCTAATTGTTCAATTATGCTTCCTTCTGTGGTGCCTTTCTTTACAACGTTCATTAAAGTTGTTGCTCCTGCTTCATTTGATGCCCTCTTCATCAAACCACCTACAAAAGTTGGAACTAACCCTTCCAAAGCAATTTTTACTTTATCTTCTTTTTCTCCAATGAGATTGGCGGCTTTGCTGGCGACTTCACCTACTAATAATTCTCTTAATTCTTCAAATAAATTCATGTTCAATTTTTTTTTAACAGATTCTAACACAAAATTACAATCAATTCCATTAATATCGTTCAATTATATCGTTTCAATGAAAATCATTAATAAATTTCTCAAAAAAAGGCAGTATTCCATTAACCAGATACTAATTTTGTGGTCAATTTCTGCGTATAACAGAATTAATAAACATGAAAAAAATATTATTTATTGACCGTGACGGTACTATTATTATCGAACCTCCAATTGACTTTCAAGTAGATTCACTCGAAAAATTATCGTTTCTTCCAAAGGCTATTTCTAATCTTCGTAAAATTGCGGAAGAATCTGAATACGAGTTAGTTATGGTTACAAATCAAGATGGATTGGGTACAGATTCTTTCCCAGAACACACATTTTGGAACCCACAAAATAAGTTGATGGAAATATTAGAAGGCGAAAATATTCACTTTACTGATGTTTATATTGACCGTACTTTTGAACACGAAAACGCTCCAACTCGTAAACCAAAAACGGGAATGTTGGAAAAATATTTTGATGAGACACAATATGATTTGAAAAATTCTTTTGTTTTGGGCGATAGATTAACTGATGTTCAACTGGCAATAAATTTGGGTTCAAAAGCCATTTATCTGGGCAACAAACCTTTTGAAAATGAAGAACAATCCAATGCAACTGCTTTAATTTCAAATAATTGGGACGAGATTTACCAATTTATTCGTCTGCCAGAACGTAAAGCAACGGTTGAAAGAATAACTAAAGAAACAAAAATTTGGGTTGAATTAAATTTAGATGGAAAAGGTAAGTCAAAAATCGAAACTGGCTTAGGTTTTTTCGATCACATGATTGACCAATTAGCTAAACATTCAGGAGCAAATTTGAACGTGAAAGTGGAAGGAGATTTACATATCGACGAGCATCATACCATTGAAGATACGGCTCTGGCGTTGGGAGAAGCATATTTGAAGGCATTAGGAGATAAAAAAGGTATTGCTCGATATGGTTTTAATATCTTGCCAATGGACGAAGCATTGGTTCATGCTGCCATTGATTTTTCAGGAAGAAATTGGATGGTTTGGGATGCAAAATTTAGTCGTGAGAAAATTGGTGAAATGCCTACGGAAATGTTCTTTCATTTTTTTAAATCTTTTACAGATACCGCCAAATGTAACTTAAACATCAAGGCAGAAGCTGATAACGAACATCATAAAATTGAAGCGATTTTCAAGGCTTTTGCAAAAGCAATCAAGATGGCGGTGAAAAGAGAAATTAAAGATTTGGATATTTTGCCTTCGACGAAAGGAGTATTATAGGTTGAACAAACAACTTTTATACGTTAAGAAGAATGATCGGCTATAATTACCCAATTACCTTTCATTTTACGCCAAAGCAAAGTGTAATGTCCTCCAACGTCACCTTTTTCTGGACGAAATAAATACCATTTACCGACCACAAAACAGGCATCCTTTGCAATAAAATTTACTTTAATGATGTCGAATTTTAACGTTCCCATGGTGGATTTATCGGGATAATTTTTCTTGTAACTTGCTAAGGTAGATTTGTATCCATACGTTACACCAGACTTACCAATGTACATCAATGAGTCTGATTCCCAGTATCCAATCATAAAATCATCTAAATCCCCTTCATTCCAAGCCTTAGTTTGACGGTCTAAAATGCTGAGAATTTGTTTTTTATCCTCATTTTTTTGAGCATTGACTTGAAAACAAGAAATGGCAATTAATAAAAGTAGTAATTTTTTCATGGGTAATTTTTGCTTAAATTTGAATTAAATAACAACAATATATGAACTTGAAAGACTATTTTGAAAAATACAAAGATTACTATTTAGTAGATGGTCTGATGTATTTGTCGTTTATTTTGGTCTTACTATTTCTCTTTATCTTTTTTAGCTAATGGTTTGGTTTGTGATGAATTTGAAGTCGGGAACAACCACACCCGCAAAGAAAAATAAAATTAAGGCAATAATTTCAAAATTGCCTGATTGTGAATTGATTTTTACAGAATATGTCGGACACGCCACTGAAATTGCTCAAAAAGCAGTTATTGAAGGCATTGAAAAAGTCGTAGCAATTGGCGGAGATGGAACCGTAAACGAAGTTGGAAAAGGTTTAATCGGTTCTAATACTGCCTTAGGAATCGTTCCAATTGGCTCTGGAAATGGTTTGGCTCGTCATTTGAAAATCCCATTAAAAACTGAAAAAGCAATTCAATTTTCTGTGAATCAACCCTTTGCGAAAATTGATGTTTGCTTTCTTAACGACATTCCATTTTTTTGTACGGCAGGAGTAGGCTTTGATGCGGAGGTGGCTAATGAGTTTTCTAAGCAGCCATCCAGAGGTTTGAAAACTTACGCAAAGATGGCTTTGAAGTCTTTCCGTACTTTCAAACCCGAATGTTATACTTTTGATAATCAAGAAGATAAAACAGCGTTTGCCATCACTTTTGCAAATGCAACACAGTATGGAAACAATGCAATGATTTCTCCAAAATCTAAAATTGATGATGGACTGATTGAAATGGTTGTGTTAAAGCCTTTTCCATTTGGAGCAGCCCCAATCATTGGCGTGCGTTTATTCAGAGGCACTTTGCCTAATTCAAGGTATATTGAAATGCAATCGGGAGAAAATTTTTCATTGAAATCAAAAAAAGATTTTTTGATTCATTATGATGGTGAGCCTTTGCAATTAGATACAAACGAAATCAAAGTCTCCATAAAAAAGCAATCTTTAAAAATTATTGGTTATGTCTAAAAATAAAAAAATTCCCATAGGCGTAGTCTATTCAACCAATCAAGATTTTGACTATTCTTTTGAAAATGAAGAGGTTGTTGAAACTCTATCGCCTGAAAAACAGAAGTTAAAGATACAATTAGATAAAAAATCTCGTGCTGGTAAACAAGTGACGTTGGTAACGGGTTTTGTCGGGAATGAAGATGATTTGGAAGCATTATCGAAGAAACTCAAAAATTTTTGTGGATGCGGGGGTTCAGCAAAGGATGGTGAGATTTTAATTCAGGGGGATGTAAGAGATAAGTTATTAAGTTGGCTAATTGCTCAAAATTATAAAGCAGTAAAGTCGGGAGGATGATCAGAAAAGGTCTGTCAGAATTAATTTGACAGACCTTTTTGATTTAATTATTTAGTTTTATCTAATGCCATTTTCATCGCCATTCCAGTCAGAACACTTGCCATAAACCACTTCTGAATCTTAACCCAAAAAGGATTATTAGCAAACCAAAATGACAGTTGAGCAGCTGAAAGCACAATTAAAAAGTTTACTGAAAAACTTACACCCATTTGTGTAATGCCCAATTGAATACTTTGCCAAAAGATATTTCCGTATTCTGGTTTAAGTAATTACGAGTATCAAAGCTGCCAGAATAAAAATGAGTAATTCTTGAATTGGTATCATAATCT
Source organism: Arcicella sp. (assembly GCA_025354645.1). GTDB lineage: Bacteria > Bacteroidota > Bacteroidia > Cytophagales > Spirosomataceae > Arcicella. The sequence goes on from JANXML010000305.1 coordinate 9,788, forward strand.
ATTTATTTAATGGCTTCTGAATGCATTAATTCTAAACCAGTTGAAGAACGATTTTTGAAACCCGTCCATGTTTTTTCATTTGAGTTTTCTTTTAATTCTAAGTATTTTCCAAAATCCTTTTTCTTTAAATGTATTCCTAAAAAAGCAGTAATAAAATGTTGATTAATATTATTGATTCTACGTTCATTCCAAGTAGGTTCAGCATAACGATAATATTCATCGAAAGGTAAGCCTGATTTCAAAGATTCGACTGGTGGAGGATTTGGTGCTACATTATGACGTGCATTCATATAGGTAAGCATATAGCGATTGGCATTAATCGAACCGTTGTAAATTGCTTTAATTCCCTTTTCATACCCTGAAATATCATCCTGACTTCCAGCTATGAAAAATGTTGGCGTTTTTAGTCCTTTCAAACCTTCGGCATCCCATACACCTCTTTCCATTCCCCAAGGGGCAAAGGCAATAACGGCTTTAATTCTTGAATCTTGAGAGTTTTTATAATCTGGATTATTGGCAGTTCGTACTTCAATGGCTTTGCTTCCACCCGAAATCGAACCAAATAATTTAACGGCTCCTTCGCTATAACCCGCTCCTGCAACATTCAAAACGCCGTATCCTCCCATTGAATAGCCTATTAAAGCACTTTCGTCAGAATTAACTATTCCTGACAAAAAGTTTTTAGAAGTATTTTTTCCTAAATCAGCTATTTGATTCAACACAAAAAGCACATCTTTTGAACGGTTTAATAACGTACTTTGAAAACCAGCGGCATCTCTAAAAGTGGATTCTGTGTGGTCAATCGCCACGACAACGTAACCTTTTGAAGCCAAATTCTCCGTTAAATACGTCAATAAAAATCTTGATCCAACGTATCCATGAGAAACGATTATTAAAGGGAAGGTGCCATTTGAGGTAATTGGACTCGCATCTCTTGAAGCTCTCCCTGCAAAAGTAAATGGAATTAGTGGACGTTTGGGGTCATTTGATGTTCCCATAACTTCATCATACAGTATTGATTCTTTCGCTCCTTGAACCAAATTGGCAGGATACCAAACTTCAACTTTGATGTTGCGGTCATAGATTGGATCAATTCCCCCTTTTGATTTCAAAACATCCACTTGACCTTTATTAACAAAATCAAGTGTACGAACTCCTACTTTGAATTCGCCCCTTTGAGCTAATTCTGGAGCATCTGGCAAAGCATCTCCATACACGAATACATCTTGAGAAAAAGTATTTTTACTACTTATTACACAAAAAATAAATAAACTAAAAGAAAAAAACAGCCATTTGGAAAATTGTAATTTCATATAGATTTGTTTTTGAGTACTCTACCCGATGAAAAATTAGAATTAATAAAAAAAGGCTGAAATTTGTAGTTCTCAAGCAACAAAAACAGCCTTTAATGAAAAATATCATCAGTAGTAAAATTAGAAATTTATTTTCAGAAATCCCATTGGCTAAGA
>JANXML010000343.1 GCA_025354645.1 Arcicella sp.
GGAAGTATTTTTCGTATAAAATGGACAGACCGATGGCTAATTTTTATTCCGTAGTTTCTGCTCGTTATGAAGTGATGCGTGACAAATGGAAGGACGTAAATCTGGAAATTTATTACAACAAAGGACACGACAAAAACCTCGGCAGAATGATGGATGGCTTGAAGAAATCTTTGGAATATTATTCAAAAAGTTTCTCGCCGTTTCAGTTCCGACAAATGCGAATTATGGAGTTTCCGAAGTATGCAAGTTTTGCTCAATCATTTGCCAATACAGTTCCGTTTTCGGAGGGAATCGGTTTTGTGTTGGACGTAAAAGAAAAAGACCCAAACATTCCGTTTTACGTAACCGCCCACGAAATGGGGCATCAATGGTGGGGACATCAGGTGACGGAAGCCAACGTGAAAGGCAGTTCAATGTTGTCGGAATCAATGTCGGAATATTCGGCTTTGATGGTGATGAAACACAACACCAAACCCGAAGTTATGCAGAAGTTTATGGCGATAAATTTAGACAGTTATTTGTGGGGACGAAGCAACGAAATCAAGAAGGAAATGCCGCTTTCGCAGGTGGAAAGCCAACAATATATTCACTATAACAAAGGCTCGTTATGTATGTACGCCTTGCAGGATTACATCGGCGAAGACAAAATCAATGCCGCCCTAAGTCAGTACATTAAAGATTGGCAATATCCAGGTCCCGACCATCCAAAAGGGCGTTATCCAACTTCCACGGACTTAATCGGCTATCTTAGAACTGCCACGCCCGACAGTTTGAAATACTTGATTAAGGATATGTTCGAGACCATTACGCTCTACGAAAATAAGGTCGAAAAAGCGGAATATGTACAAAATAAAGACAAAACTTTTGAAGTAACTTTGACTTTAAATTCGGAGAAATTCAGAGCCGATAGTTCAGGCAACCAAGCTCCAATAAAGCTCAATGAATGGATTGATGTTGGCGTTTATGGAAAGGATGCCAAAGGAGAAGATAAATTGTTATATTTGAAAAAGCATTATTTCACGAAGAAGGATAACATCCTGAAAATCAAGGTAAAAGAAGAACCAACCAAAGCAGGAATCGACCCGATTAACATCTTGATAGACCGCCATGCGAGTGATAATGTGAAAGTGGTGAGTAAGAAGGAGGGGGCTTAGTTTGCTTGTGAGTGCTTTGTCATTACGAGGCAATAAGCAATTTGTGAAAACTGTCATTGCGAGCGTAGCGAAGCAATCTTTTGGATTGATGGAAAGAATTTTGAAATCCTCCGCCCTTCGCTGAAAGATTGCTTCGTGCCTCGCAATGACAAAGCTCAAAGACAAATTACGAGAACTGTCATTGCGAGCTTAGCGAAGCAATCTTTTGGATTGATGGAAAGAATTTTGAAAGTGAAAGTCTATGAGTGTTTGTCATTGCGAACGTAGTGAATCGGAGTTTCGTTAAACCAATCTTTGAGCTTACGGGCAGAGGCTTTCAAAAACCCTTGCATCAATCCAAAAGATTGCTTCGTGCCTCGCAATGACAGTTTTCGCAATCTTAAATACAAAAATGAAGAACTACATTTTACTTTTTATGTGTCTTGTTGTAATTGCAACTTTGTGCTATATTGTTTGCTTTGTGTACGCTGATGGAATACCTGATAATAGTATTCCTCAATTTATTCTTGCAAAATCAGCTCTAATAATTTTTCTGGTACTTTCTTTTCCGTTATTTTATTTAGCAGATTATTTTAAAATGGGACATGATATTTTGCCTTATGCAGTAGCATTAAATCTTGTATTATACACGTTATTATTGCCAAAAATTTATAGCTTTATCAAGTTAAAATTGCAAAAAGATAGGTGAGATTTCAAAAATCTTTGCATCAATTTGAAAGATTGCTTCGTGCCTCGCAATGATAGTATTCATAGTTTATCTTTAAGCCTTGTCATTGCGAGGCACGAATCGGAGTTTCGTTAAACCAATCCTTTGGCTAAGAGGAGAGGTTTTCAAAAACCTTTGCATCAATCCAAAGTATTGCTTCACTTTGCTCGCAATGACAGTTTTCATAGTTTATCTTCAAGCCTTGTCATTGCGAGTTACGAATCGGAGTTTCGTTAAACCAATCTTTTAGCTAAGGGAAGAGGTTTTCAAAAACTCTCGCATCAATCCGAAAGATTGCTTCGTACCTCGCAATGACAGTTTTCATAGTTTATCTTCAAGCCTTGTCATTGCGAGGCACTATCGGAGTTTCGTTAAACCAATTTTTGGCTAAGGGGAAAGATTTTCAAAAACTCTTGCATCAATCCAGAAGATTGCTTCGCTTTGCTCGCAATGACAGTATTTATAAGTTTTTAAATTCCCCCAGATTAAATCACTTCACCAATTTCAAAACCTCTTCTGCAATCTCTCGTGCAGCTTCTGGTTTGGCTAATTGAAAGATATTTTTACTTAGAATTGCCTGTTTTTCAGCGTTTTGCAATAATGCAATTGTGGCTTTCACTAATTCTTCACGGGCTGAAACGTCTTTTACCAAAATGGCAGCATTATTATTGACTAAACTCATGGCGTTCATGGTTTGGTGGTCTTCGGCGGCGGTTGGCAATGGCACTAAAATTGAAGGTTTTGCCGTTAAACATAATTCCGAAACTGACAATGCTCCCGCCCGTGAAACCACCACGTCCGCAATGGAATACGCCAAGTCCATTTCATAAATAAAATCTGATACAAACACCTGACCGTCAAAGACTTCGGCGGCTTTTTTGGCTCTATCAACGTACAGTTTTCCCGTTTGCCAAACCACTTGATAACCCGCCCCGACCAAATTTGTTAATCCCGCATCAATGGCTTCGTTAATGGTTTTTGCTCCTTGACTTCCACCGATGACTAAGACCGTTTTTCTTCCCGAAAATAAGCCAAAATGTTCAATCGCTTTTTGGCGTTTTGAGCTTACTTCCAAAATATCTTTACGGACAGGATTACCCGTCATTTTGATTTTTTCTCGCTTAAAAAATTGCTCCATGTTTGGATAAGCCACACAAATTTTATCGGCACTTTTTGATAAAAATTTGTTCGTAACCCCTGCATAGGAATTTTGTTCTTGAATTAAATACGGAATTCCCATCATCGAAGCCGCCAATAAAACGGGTCCAGAGGCATATCCACCTACGCCCACGGCAACATCGGGCTTGAAATCTTTGATGATTCCCCGTGCTTCGGAAAGACTGGTCAATAATTTTTTGGGGAAACTGATATTGGCTAAAAGATTAGAGCGATTAATTCCAGCAATGGGCAAACCGATAATTTCGTAACCCGCTTTGGGTACTTTCTCCATCTCCATTTTGCCTTCTGCACCCACAAAAAGTACCTCAATGGCGGGGTTAATTTCTTTCAAAGCGTTGGCAATGGCAATGGCAGGATAAATATGTCCGCCCGTTCCACCACCCGAAATAATAACTTTTGGCATATAAAGAGGTTCTAGGGGTTAGGAATTAGGGGTTAATGAAATACTTTACTACCCAAAACGATACCCACTTTTATTTTTTACTTAAAGTTTAGGGTTGAAGATTAGTGTTAATTACCCTAATCTTCAACCCTAAAAATTTCAAAATTTATCTATTTTTTAATTTCTTCAAAAACAATTCTATCATAAATACATTGAAGACTAATTGTTGTTTCAAATTCTTTCAATTCAATATTTTCTGATAAATTAGTGTAATAGTCAAACTCCCATCGTCGGTTTTCATTACGATGATATAATTGGATAATTGCATGGTCTTGTGAAACAATGAAGTAATATTGAAGACTTGATATTGAAGAATATTCTTGCAATTTATCCGTCAAATCAACTTTTTGAGTACTTTCAGATAATACTTCAACAACTAAAATGGGCATTTCAACAGCATGAGAATCTTCACTGTCTGCTACGGAAGTAACCACAATATCGGGATAACGATAGATTTCATTCTTCCGAACAACCAATCTGACATCATGATTATAGATTTCGAATAAATCAGGATTGACTCCTTTTTCTAAGGCTCTTACAAAATTTCGGTTAATTTTATTAGCAATTCTCGACTCTCCAGGCATAGTGATTAGGTTTCCAAAATAGAATTCGTGCTTTTCTTCTGAATATTTTTCTATCTCAAAATATTCTTCGGGAGTCCAAGTTTTATTTTCTAAAATTACGGTTGTCATAAGTATTTTCGTTTAAACAAACTTAAAAAAATATTGCCTAAAAACCAAGTATTCAAAATCACAAAACTGCGTCTCTAACTTTATCTTTACTCACCGAAATAATAATTCCAATCATTGCCCCAGTGAATAAAAGTGAGCTTCCTCCCATGCTCAAAAGTGGCAAGGGTTGCCCCGTGACAGGTCCCAGACCCGTGGCAACACCCATGTGAACCATTGCCTGAATAACTAAACTGAATGTTAAACCCGCTGATAATAATCCCCCGAAAGCTCGCCCCGAACTGTCCACTGCCTTCATGCCTCTATACAAAAACCAGAGGTATAAACCCATTACGAAGAGTCCGCCAATCATGCCCCATTCTTCAATAATAATGGCATAAATAAAGTCAGATTCTGATTCACTCAAAAAATATCTTTGCTGACTTTTCCCTGGACCTTTGCCCGTGAGTCCACCATTGGCGATGGCGTAATAACTCCTTTCTATTTGATAATTCTCGTCTTTGTCGGCATCTTTGTCTTTCTTGCCTTTAAAGTTTTTAACGTAATTGGAAATACGATTACGGGCAGTTTCAATTCGAGAACCAGAACCTGTCATAACCAAAATTGTCCCCGCCAAAAACAAACCGATGATAACCATGCCAATAAATTTCAGCGGAACACGCCCAATAAACATCAACAAAAAGCAAGTTGCACAGAGCAAAAGTGCCGTTGAAACGTTGGTGAGGGCAATACAAGCAGAAACCACAATGATTTTGGTCGCCATCGGAACAACATCATTAAACCGATATTCTAAATGCTGACGCTTGGCTAACATAAATGCAAGATTTGTAATGAGCGATAATTTTGCAATATCGGAAGGCATAAAAGTCAGTCCACCCATGTGAATCCAACGGTTGGCATTGTTAATTCCGTGTTCAAATCTGAAAGCGTACAGCAATAAAAAAATGGAAAATAGTACGCCAATATTTGAAAAAACGGCAATTTTATGATAATCAAAACGATGAAAAAACCACATGGCAGCGAGTCCGACGCTCATGTAAATCGAATGTTTAACAACAAGAAAAAAAATATTTCCATCACTTTGTACGGCAAGTCGCCCCGAAGCACTTGCTACCACAACAATACTAATCAAGGATAGAGCAGCAATTACTGTCCAGATTTGGTAGTCACCTTCCAAGTTTTTTTTAAGCCAGATAGTCATATAATTTCGATTTTTGTTGTTCGATATTTGATGTTAGTTTTAGCAATTGATATTACTCTCAAAAGATTTATGATTTGG
>JANXML010000372.1 GCA_025354645.1 Arcicella sp.
GGGTTTTAGAGCATTTTGAGGACATTAATGGTTTCTTGAGGAATAAGAAATTAGAGAATTTGAAGGAGATTGAGCGGAAGGGAAAATGATGTTTAGTTATTTTGTTCGGCACGTTGTAGTCTGTGTCTTCACAGACTACCAGTTATTTCATCCCAAACAATAAATCAATTTTATGCATCACTATCGTAGCTTCACGTTGTAGTCTCCACGTTGTAATCTGTGTCTTCACAGACTACCATTTATACATATTAAATTTACTCAGTATGGTAGCAAGTATACAAGCGGTAGTCTGTGAAGACACAGACTACAACGTGAGACATAGACCACACCAATAGCGTCATTCCTGCCAATGAGTTAGTATTCCAAATTCATCAATTCCTTCAAGATAAAATTTAGCGGATGAATATTTATAATTTTCAGGTAAATCTGCTAAATTCCATTTTGCGACACAAGGATTATTGTGGATATAATCAATTTTTTGTTTCCAAAATTTATAAGAATGTAATGCAACTGGTAAACTATTTCTCTGCCAAAAATGATGTTTTCGAGTAGTGCTATCCACTTCAAAATAAGGCAAGACTTGCGGATGATTTATGGTTAAATCCTCTAAAAAAATATGACCTGTATATTTCATAAAACTGGCATTAGGCATCTCTTTTCCATTTTTTTCAAGCATAGTCCATACCAAATGAATATGATTTGGCATAATGACAAAAGCAAATACTTTAATTTTTTTCTTTTCAACTAAATACTGTAAGCTATTGATAATGATATCTTTATATTTATCAGGTTGTAATAATCTATGCCATTTTGTAATAGTTGCTGTGTAATAATAAGGTATTCCTATTTCCATAATTTTATGGTTATAATCATTTAATTGGTTGCCTGTGAAGACATAGACAGCATCGTGTATAATGATTTAATTGGTTGTCTGTGAAGACATAAACAGCAACGTGGGATTATAATGATTTGGTTGTCTGTGAAGACATAGACAACAACGTGGGGTTATAATGATTTGGTTATCTGTGAAGACACAGACAACAACGTGTGACTTCCGTTTTAGCTATAAAAACGATTTAATCCTGTCAGCCGTAGCCTTCAATTCTTCCTGTGAAGGCTTCATTTTTTCTCTCGTAAAATTAATATCGTTCATCGAATTTAGCGGAATCAAATGTATGTGAGCATGAGGAACTTCCAAACCGATTACTGACACACCCACTCGCCTGCATGGACACGCCTGAGCAATGGCAGGAGCAATTTTCTTAGCGAAAAGCATCAATCCCGATAGTAAATTATCTTCCAAATCAAAGATATAATCGACTTCCTTTTTCGGAATAACAAGCGTATGTCCATCCGCCAAAGGCGTGATGTCCAAGAAGGCAAGGAAGATTTCATCTTCCGCAATTTTATGGCAAGGAATTTCGCCATTAACGATTTTTGTGAATATGGTCATCTTTTTACGGTACACGTTACCCGGCAAACGGTAAATGATTATATGCGAACAAAGTTTGTCGTCAAACCCGTTCACCTTTTACCGTTTACCGTGAACCAAAATTTATTTAAACCACTCCGAATACATAACATAATTATTAGCCGTCCGCATAAAAACTTCGGAGGCTTCGGGTGATACTTCTTTCAATAATTTAGCGGGATTTCCTGCGTATATCGTACCTGCGGGTACACGAGTATTTTGCGTTATAATCGCCCCTGCGGCAATGATTGAGCCTTTTTCTATAACGGCTCCATCCATAATAATTGCGCCCATTCCTATTAAAACATTGTCCTCAATCGTGCAACCGTGAACGATTGCATTATGGGCAATTGAGACATAATTTCCGATGGTGGTTTTGGTTTTTTGATAGGTACAATGAATAATAGCTCCATCCTGAACGTTGGAATTATTGCCAATTACAATTGAGTTTACATCTCCACGAATCACGGCATTAAACCAAATCGTACAATTATCGCCCATTGTTACGTCTCCTATGATGGTTGAGTTTTCAGCACACCAACAATTTTCTCCAAATTTGGGTGAAATTCCTTTTACGGGTTTTATCAAGGGCATATTTTCTTTGAGTGATAAGTTATGAGTGATAAATTATGAGTTATTATGTAGCGTTTTTAAAGAATTTTTCTTTTATTTTATCACTTATAGTTCATCACTATCACAAATATACGCTTCAACATTTTTAAGAACATAAAAAAGGCTAACAATCATAAATCGTTAGTTAGCCTGCGTTAAGTGACATATAAAAATCTTAAAACTACCAATCATTTCAAATGTTCTGGTAAAGGAATATTAACACTTAACTCGTCCGCAATAGGAGTCATTCTATTGTTTGAAATTGGTATCAATCCCGACCAAATTGGAAGATTTTGATCTTCTTCTTCATCTATCGGCATTCCAGAACGAAATTTTGCGGAGGCTTCCACGATATCAAACACTAAAAGCATGGTTTTATTAACTTCTTTTGCCGTCATGGGGCGTAAATATTCCCAACTATTAGGAACAATTTTCTCGGTCAATTCCTTAAAAAATAAGGCTTTTGCTTCATAATCATCAATCTTTTTGGCATTCGAGAATAATATAACCGAACGATAATTAACGGAATGATTAAAAGCAGATTTTGCCACCACCAAAGCATCAGTCAGCATTACCGAAATACATACAGGAATTCCTTTTTCAATTTCTCTCAAAAAATGACTCCCTACTGACCCATGAATGTACAATTTATTTTCTTTCCGAACAAACGCCGTTGGAATACTAAATGGTTGGTTATCAACCGAATAACTGACTGTACAAAACAGTGCTTCGTCTAAAATTGGGAATACTACGGCTTCGTCATAACTCATACGCTGATTGGCGTAGCGGCTGGGGGTGGTGCGGGGTGTTTTTTCTAACATATACTTCGTTGTTTGTTCGGGCGGCGTTCCGCTTTCGTTGTTCGGGATTTCAAAATTATTAAATTGCTGATTATCAATATTTTACATTTTTTAATTCGTCTAAATTGTCAATGTAAAAAGAATATTCAAATTGGGTCATGCCGATTTTGGGGTAATATGCTCGGGCAGTAGGGGCAGCCAATAAAATCAATTTGCCTTCTGGAACAAGTTTCTTGGTTTCGGCAATTAATCTTTTGCCTATACCTAAATGTTGAAACTCAACATCAACTCCCAAATCAGATAAATAAGTAGCATAAGCATAGTCGGACAATGACCTTGCCACGCCAACCAATTTACCTTCAAAACGTGCTGTGAGCATTATATCAGCATTTTTACACATTTTTTCTAACCTATCATTATCATCAATGGGTCGCCTTTCACCGAGCGTACTTCTCATCAACACATCACGAAATTCGGTCACGCTCAGGTTGTTTTCTACTTGATATATTATTTCCATGTTTTTAATTTATGAAAACAAATTTATACCTTTACTGGATACTAATATTGCTCCACTTTTAGATAATCAAATAGTCCAGATGGAAATCCCTTTCAAAACGTTGCTCGAAATAAAAAAAGACTCGCCTTTGCCTATTTACGTACAAATTGCCAATGGAATTAGTCAAAATATTCAAGCGGGAATTTTGAAAACGGGAACAAAATTATTGGGTACACGCTCAATGGCAGATTTATTAGGATTTCATCGAAAAACGGTCATTGCGGCGTATGATGAACTTTTTTCGCAAGGTTGGATAGAAACTTTACCACAAAAAGGCACATTTATTGCTCAAAATTTACCGAACGTAAAACCCATTTCTTTTTCAGAAAATAATCAAAAATCTGTTGATGATATTCCTTTTATAATCATTCCTCAAAATACAATTATTAAAATTCCACCCGTTAATTCGGGCTTTCGATTGACGTTTAATGATGGTTTGCCAGACGTTCGTCTTGCCCCACGGGAGGAATTGGCTCGTTTATATGCTCATTATGTGAAATTTGGAGAATCGGCAGTTTTGCAATACACGAATCCTTACGGACAGATGCGTTTTCGAGAAGTTTTTTCAGCTTTTTTGAATGAAACTCGTGGCATGAATATCCAACCCGAAAATATATTGACGACCCGAGGGAGTCAGATGGCTTTTTATTTAATTGGAACGGCTCTTTTTCAGAAAAATGATAACGTCATTGTGGGTGAATTGAATTATCCAGCTTTCAATATGACCTTTGAAACGTTGGGTTTAAAACTCAACCGAATCCCAATTGACGAAGATGGAATTGTGGTGGACGCTATTGAGGAAATTTGTGAACGAAAATCCATAAAAGCCATTTATATTACCTCACATCATTATCACCCTACAACCGTTACACTTAAACCCGAAAGAAGAATTAAACTCTTAGCTTTGGCAGAAAAATATAGTTTCTACATCATAGAGGACGATTATGACTATGATTATCACTATGCTAACCGTCCAGTATTGCCCTTAGCCAGTGCCGATAGACATGGTTTAGTTATTTATTTAGGCTCATTCACCAAAAGAATTGCTCCAACTTTCAGAGTTGGTTATATCGTAGCAAAACAAGAAATTATTGAAGAATTAGCCAAATATCGCAGAATTATGGACAGGCAAGGTGACACGATTTTGGAATTAGTTTTGGCGGATATGTTGTCGGATGGAACATTGAAACGTTATACCGCAAAGTCTTTGAAAACTTACCGAGAAAGAAGAGATTTCACCTGTGAATTATTAAAAAATGAATTAAACGAAATCATTAATCTCAGAATTCCAGACGGTGGCATGGCGATTTGGGCAAAATTTGATAGGCAAATTTCATTATCAGAACTCTCAAAAAAAGTGGCTTCAAAAGGATTATATTTATCCGACGGTTCAGCTTATGAAGACTTAAACGCTTGTAGAATGGGTTTTGCTTCAATGAATTTGAAGGAAATTGAGGAGGCGGTTGGGGTTTTAAAGTCGGCTATTCACCTTTAATATCAAATCGTCCCTCTTTAAAATGAAATACCTCGGCAGGGTTCTCTTTATTCTGAAATGTAACCTTAAAAGTCCCTGAATAAACCTTTTGAGTTGAGTCAAAATGAGTGATAACTATTTCATTTTCAGTATTTTGAGCAATAGGATATTGTCCGCAATCAGCACCTACACAACGCTGATATACACTGGCATAAGGAGAAAATTCAATGGCATTTTTTGGAAAATAAGTCATAAATTGATACGTTCCGATGCCTTTCACTTTATCTACCATCAAACTAATTGATTCACGAGTTTCTTGATTGGTCACGGTCAATCTCAGCGTTTCCCCTTGCATACGCCCCCATACCACAGGCACAGGTTTGAAGTTTGAGTTTGACCTGTATCGTTGGAAAGGAGTCCAAATGGATTCATTAATTTTTACCCCAAAAGTTTGCTTGCCTACTTGTGTGGCTTCGGGAAGTTCTGTTGGTTGTACATAATCGTTTACTTCACAGCTACTTACAATAGCGAATGCGAATAAAGCGATAATGTCCTTTGTGAATTTCATTTTGTAATGTTTAAATCAGGCTTCTAAATTATACATTATTTTGAATTGACTGTACAATTCATGAAAATTTCTTATTATACGGTATGCCCAAAATAATCTTTGAACTATTATTATCACAAATTAGTTATGTATTTCCCCATCTCAAAATCAACAAAAATTTAAACTAATGAACTGATATGCAGAAACTTAATTTAACGATTTCCCTTGAAAAATACGATAACGAAAACGAACTTACACTAATTGAACAAAAACTATTATCAGAAGCCCGCAAAGCCACTTATAAATCTTATGCACCTTACTCAAAATTTCACGTTGGAGCAGCAGTTCTGTTAGATAACGATGAAATAATTACTGCCAATAATCAAGAAAATGCTGCCTTTCCATCGGGTTCTTGTGCGGAACAATCTGCGATTTTTTGGATTGGAGCTAATTACCCTGAACGTAAAATAAAATCTATTGCCGTGATTGCACGCCCAGGTTCGGGAGATATATTTCGAGGCGTTCCTCCGTGTGGTGCGTGTCGCCAAGCAATGTTAGAATACGAAATTCGGCAGAAAGAACCTATCAGATTAATGATGTTAGGTTCTGATAATCAAATACTTATAACCGATTCAATTGGCGATTTATTACCTTTGAAATTTGATGAATTTTAATTTCGATGCGTCCGACGCCTCGGTCCGTTATTCGATTTTCGATGTTCGGAAAACTTATCAGCGTACTTTCCGAACATCGAAAAACGACCATCTAACATCAGAATATGCTTGATTTCCTAAAAAGAAATACCTTCACAATCCTCTATACCTTTTTCTTAGGATTGATGCCATTATTAGTCAGCTCTTCAATAAGTTATTGGGTCATTACGCATGAGCGAGATATTCAAAATTTTACTTTCCAAAGTTGGACTATTGCTTTCATTATTGCTTGTTTCACGATGGCTTTTGCTTTAACACCAACTACTTTTATTGCTTTATTAAGTGGATATTTCTTAGGATGGCAAGCCCTTTTTCCCGTAGCGATTACATATTGGATTGCCTCTTTTTTAGGATACAAAACCGCTCAATTCATTGATGGAGGACGTTTTTTGACAATTCTTTCCGAAAAACCAAAAGTCAAACAAGTTTTAGATAATCTTCAACAAGACGAATTCAAAATTATCCTTCTTGCCCGACTTTCACCCATTTTGCCTTTTGCTGTTACGAATGTTTTATTCTCATTTTCAGGTACAAAACTCAGTAACTTTCTTACGGCAGGATTTTTAGGGATGTTACCCCGAACCATCCTTTCGATATGGATAGGTACGCAAGCTCAAGAAATCAAAAGATTGATAGAACACCCCAGTGAGGGTAATATTTCACAATTATTAGTCTTGGGATTGATTGGTGGTTCTATTTTGGGATTAGGTTATTTTGTAAAAAAGGCGGTTCGATGATAATAACTTCTAAATATTTTTACTAATTTTAACGCTATAAATTTATTCCTCAAAAAATTGCTACTATGGTTCTCGGGAGAACGTTATTGGTACTAACGCCCAAGACTTTGTCTTAGTAAGCATTAAAAAGAAGAAGCCACATAAAATTATGTGGCTCTTTTTGTGTACTTCCTTTTCTGATAAAAATCAAAAAAATCCCCTCATTTTCAAGTAATTAACTAAAAATTTGTATCTTTGCACCCCCAATTATCAGGGATTCACAAAATTCTTCGCCCTTTGTCTGAGGCGTATGATGTATAAAAGACTGTTATTCAACTATATGGCTAATCAATTAGCAGATTTCGACTGGGATTTAGTCGGCACAAAAGGAATCGGTGGAGGTTACTCAGCCGAGCAGAGGGCTCAAATGGAGGCTCTTATTGAAGGAACGTTAAATATCGTTACGGAGAAAGCAGTAGTAAAAGGTACGGTCGTAGGGATTACTGACCGTGAAGTTATCTTAAACATCGGATTCAAATCTGACGGTTTAGTGCCAACTTCAGAATTTAGAGATATGCCTGACTTGAAAGTGGGTGACGTAGTGGATGTTTATGTAGAAAACCAAGAAGACAAATCAGGTCAATTGATTCTTTCTCGTAAATTAGCCAAAGTAATGACGGCTTGGAAAAACATTGAAGATGCTCTTGAACAAGATGTTATCATTGATGGATTTGTGAAGCGTCGTACAAAGGGTGGTCTTATCGTGGATATTTATGGCATCGAGGCATTCTTGCCAGGTTCACAAATTGATGTGAAACCAATCCGTGATTTCGATATTTTTGTTGGTAAGAAAATGGAAGTTAAAGTGGTTAAAATCAACCACGCTAACGATAACGTAGTAGTATCACACAAAGTATTGATTGAGAAAGACCTTGAACAACAACGTCAATCAATCCTTACTAACCTTGAAAAAGGACAAGTATTAGAAGGTGTTATCAAAAATATGACCAACTTCGGTGTATTCATCGATTTAGGTGGTGTTGATGGTTTGCTTCACATTACTGACATTTCGTGGGGACGTATTAACCACCCACAAGAAATGCTTAAATTGGATCAAAAAATCCAAGTGGTTGTTTTGGACTTCGACGAAAACAAGAAACGTATTTCGTTAGGTATGAAGCAATTACAAGCTCATCCTTGGGATGCTTTGGCAGACACAACTGCAATTGGTTCTAAGGTGAAAGGTAAAATTGTAAACGTAGCAGATTACGGTGCATTCCTTGAAATCACACAAGGTGTTGAAGGTTTGATTCACGTTTCAGAAATGTCTTGGTCGCAACACTTGCGTAATCCACAAGACTTCTTGAAAGTGGGTGACCAAATCGAAGCTGTGGTATTAACCCTTGATCGTGCAGAGCGTAAGATGTCATTGGGTATTAAGCAGTTGACGGAAGATCCTTGGACTAAGCAAGACTTATTGGCTCGTTATGCCTTAGGTTCTAAGCACACAGGAACGGTTCGTAATTTGACTAACTTCGGTTTATTCCTTGAATTAGAAGAAGGAATTGATGGGTTAGTTCACGTTTCAGATTTATCTTGGACAAAGAAAATCAAACACCCATCTGAGTTTGTGAAAGTAGGTGATAAGTTAGACGTAATCGTGTTAGAATTAGATGCAGAGAATCGTCGTTTAGCTCTTGGACACAAGCAATTAGAGGAAAATCCTTGGGATACATTCGAGTCAATTTTCACAGTAGGGTCAGTACATAAATGTACAATCACAGCGAAAAACGATAAAGGAGTAACTTTGGAATTACCTTACGGAATTGAAGGTTCGTCAGCGTTGAAGCAAATTGCGAAAGAAGATGGTTCAACAGCTGAGGTTGGCGAACAATTAGATTTCAAAGTAACTGAATTCAACAAAGAAGACCGCAAAATTCAATTGTCGCACGTTCGCACGTATAACGACACTAAGGAAGAATCACCAGTTGAAGAAAAGAAGAAAAACACGAAGGATTCTAACAAAGCAGCAGCAACCGCAGATGCAGAGAAATCAACGTTGGGAGATTTGGATGCTCTTACCAACTTGAAAGCTCAAATGGAGGATTCAGCTCGTGAAGAAGCGAAGAAGAAATTAGACAAGAAAGAGAAAGCAGTGAAAGTTGCTGATGCTGAATAGTTTGATTTTAAAATAACAAAAATGTCCTGTTAGTTTCGGCTGACAGGACGTTTTTTTGTTTAAAGTGTAAGGTTATAATCCTCTGATAATCAGTTTTATATCACCGATTTTATTTGAAACGGGTCATTAATTAAAGTAAATACTTGTTTCATTCCTTTGATTTTAAGCAAAACGGCATTACTTTTGCAACCCATTCAATTGTACATAATGGTCTTGTGGCCGAGAGGTTAGGCAGAGCTCTGCAAAAGCTTCCACAGCGGTTCGAATCCGCTCGAGACCTCTAATTTTTACACTAAACCCTTGATTTTCAAGGGTTTAGTTGTTTTAGGGGTGCAAAGTTTAATTTCAAAAACCCTCTTAGAATACAATAGAGTGCATTATGGTTCATTAGGTTTGTTACACTTTTTGTTACACATATATTCATACCTTTTAATCCTACGTTTGCGACTGTAATTTAAAATCAGTCAAACAATGGAGAAATTTATTGAATATTCTTTGCGGTTTAATCGTAGGAAACGACTTGATAAGGACGGTAAAGCCTTTATTGAAGTTAGGATGTATCAGAGCGGTACGGCGACTTACCACAGCACGGGAATAAGTATTACGCCCGAGGGTTGGAACGTTGATAAAAACTTACCAAAGGATAACCAAATCAAAAGGAATTGTGAAACGCTCATACAGGAATTGAAAACCTTTGAATCGGATTTTAGGATTAAAAAAGGACAATTTAGGCTTTCAGATTTTCAGTACCAAAACACACCCGAACCAATACCACAGCCTAAGAATGTATCATTTACTAAATTCTATGCTGACCAACTCGAAGCGGAAAAAGCATTAAAACAGCCGTCTTGGAGAACTCGAAAATTATCACTTGACTATTTTAAGGAGTTCCGCCCAGAGGTTCGTTTTGATGAAGTGAATTATCTGTTAGTTCATCAGTTTGATTTGTTCCTAAATACAAAGAAGCTGCATATCAATACCATAGCCAAACACCACAAGCATTTTAGAAAATACGTTATCCAAGCAGTAAAGAGCCGTTTGATTTTGCCACAGGATAATCCGTATATAGATTTCAGCGTAAACAAAGTTCCTTTTAAATCTCAATTTTGTACGGAAGAGGAGTTACAGCGATTGGAGGAACTGATTTTTGAGCCAAACGATAGAATGATGGAGCGATGCCGTGATATGTTTCTTTTTGGATGTTATACAGGACTAAGGTTTAACGATGTATATAAACTCAAAGCAAAGCACTTTCACCACACAAACGAAGGCTTAATACTTGAATACCAAGCCAATAAGACTAATAAATTTGGAGAAAAGTATCTTTTTAAACTATTTAATGGAAAGCCCCAAGCAATAGCAACCAAGTATATGCCAAATAATGATGATGCTTTGTTTAAGGGACTGACAAACCCGAAAGTAAACCTAAACCTTAAAGCATTGGCGAAACGTGCCAAAATTAACAAGCCGTTGCGGTTTAAAGATTCAAGAGATACGTTTGGAACTATCTTGATTAGCAAAGCACCGATAAACGTAGTAAGAGACGAAATGCAACACAGTTTTATAACCACAACACAGAAATATTTGCACCTAACGCCCGAAATGAAAAAGCAGGAACTTAATAAAATAAAATGGTAATGGAAGCGACGAAACGGACATATCAGAAGCATAAAATTGATGGAAAAATTTCCATTAAATATGTCCCCCATTATCATAATCGTTATGATAAAAAAATGTCCCTTTATGTACAATTAACAGTTAAGAGACAAACTACAAGATTCAAAAGTAAGATAGAAAGCAATGGAGAAGACATGACATTTTTTTTAGAAGATAATTTATTTAAGAGTTCTATTAAAAGAGAATGTGATTTGATTCGTTTTTTGTTATTGAAGTTAAAACCATTTGAAAACGACAATTTTGACATCAAAGATTTTTTCAAACTTTACAACAGAAATGATATTGATTTAAGTATTGCTTTTGATATTTTTTTAAGAAAATCAATGAGTGTAAACTTAAAAAATAATAATTCTTTGGTAAGATTAAAACCAATAGTTTTTGCATTATATTTTCAAGATAAATTTCCTCATTTACAGGATATATTCACAGTATTCACATCTAAAATATGGTATTTAGATGTATTAGTAGAAGAATATAAGCAAGCATTTAATGATAAATATTACAATGATATTGATATGCCAAACTATGATTTATTGTATCCTACAATACATGATTTTATTAGTGGAGAATTTCAAAAGTCTTTAAATTGTTTTATGAACAATAAAGACTTTACTAAACTAATCGACGATATGAACAAATTATATATCCTTTTTGAAAAAGATTATTGGGTATAATATATTTTTTTAATAAAATGTTTGTCAAATGGCAAACATTTTGTAATATTGTTAAATGAACATAATTAAACAATATTACCATGCAAAATGCAATTTCAGATTTTCAACCAAGTAACGCTTTTGAAAAGCACGTATTGGCAAATTTGGCAGAGATTAATAAACGATTAAAGTTTAAAAGTCTACCACCACAAGGCGACTATCTTACACCCAATGAAGTTTGTGAGATAATCAAAATTAGCAAAGGAAAATTTTATCAATTAGTAAAAGATGGAATTTTGAACACTATCAAGCCAGACCCAAGAGGGCGTAAAACCTTAGTATTACGTTCACAAGTGGAAGGTTTATTTCCCAAAGATTTTATCAGAAATTAGGTCGTTTGCCATCTTTAAAAATGGTAAACGACTTTTTTTTATTTTTTATCATAACCAAGAATAAACACAAAATGGACAAATTAATTAGAACAGAACCAATTTGGGCGAAGAATCCCAAGACAGGAAAAGAAGTAAATGTAGAGCCTCTATTTAGGCTAATGAATGATGGTTTTTTTGGAGGTACTAACACACCCAAAGAATTAGAAAACCGTGTGAGTGATATTATAGAATACATTGGAACAGAAACGGTATCAGCTGAATTTAATAATACTGAATTGCAAATGGAGGATTTTCAACGGATTCAGATGCGTAAAGTAAATGTATTTCACAACCTATTTGAATTGAGAGATATGTTTGAATTGATGAAAGAGCAGAAATAATTAGGCACAAAAAAAGCGGTAAAGTGGGGACTTTACCGCTCAGCAATTTAACTTTTAAATGCCTTACACCAAGGGCGAAATTATGAAAAATAATCCAAAAAGCAATAATCAAGATGAAAATAAAATTCATTTTGAAACGGTATTTCACCAAGTAGAAAATTACCTAACCGAAAATTACGATTTAAGATATAATCTAATTAAGT
The DNA here is from genome assembly GCA_025354645.1 of Arcicella sp. Lineage (GTDB taxonomy): Bacteria > Bacteroidota > Bacteroidia > Cytophagales > Spirosomataceae > Arcicella. The sequence continues at coordinate 12,374 of JANXML010000372.1, forward strand.
GTGAAATTGAATGTTCTGTAAAACAGGCGAATGAGTTTGTTTCAGTAAACGAAAATTCTCTTTACGTTGAAATGAGAAAAGAGGGAGTAAAAATCTCGAAAGACGATTTAAAATCTATTCTCAAAAGCGAATACACAGAACGTTACAACCCTATTAAGTCGTATTTTGATAATCTCAATCCATACGACCCCACTAATGAACCTGACTATATTAGTCAATTTTCAAACTACGTTAAGGCAGATGAACAAGACGAATTTAACACACATCATAAAAAATGGTTAGTTCGGGCGGTTCGATGTGCATTAGACGATAACTATTTCAATAAGCAGGGTTTTGTATTGGTACATAATGAACAAAACAGCGGTAAAACAACCTATTGCCGTTTTCATTCACCTGACAGCCTAAGCGACTACATAGCGGAAGAGATAAGCACCGACAAAGACGGCTTAATCTTATTAGCTAAAAATTTCCTTATTAACATGGACGAACTTTCAACGCTCCATAAATCTGAAATCAATTCTCTAAAATCTTACTTCTCCAAAGATAGAATAAATATACGATTACCGTATGATTCTAAAAACAGCATAATTACTCGAAAATGTAGCTTTATAGGTTCGACCAATAAAGGTGAATTTCTCCAAGACGAAACGGGTTCAGTTCGTTGGTTATGTTTTGAAATTCACTCAATAGATTGGAATTATAGTAAAGAAGTAAACATCGACAACGTTTGGAGACAGGCGTTGTATTTATTGCATTCAGGCACATTCAAATATGATTTGACAGTAGAAGAAATTGCAAAAAATGAAACTCGAAATATGAAGTTTCAGCAACAGACAAATGAAATGGAATTAGTTACGCAATATTTCAAACTACCTGAAACAAAAGAAGATGAAGGGTGCGAATTTATGCAGGTGAAAGACATGGTAACTTATTTACAACAGCTTGCAGGAATTAAAGTTAGTCGTGAATATTTAGGCAGGGCAATGAAGAGATTAAAGTTTGAAAGGGTACAGAAATATAATGGACAATTCCAAGTTTGGGGATATAACATTATTAAAACTGCAAATTCAAATTTTTATTAAAATATATAAACCTACTTACTTAGTTACTTAGTATAAATATAACTAATTGAAAATCAATTAATTAAATACCGATTTTACTAAGTAAGTAGCTACTTACTTAGTACCTACTTAGTTACTTACTTTTATGGAATTTTGATAAAACTAAGTAAGCAAGTAAGTGAGTAAGTAAGTAGTAAGTAAGTAGTAAGTAAGTAGTAAGTAAGTAGTAAGTAAGTACAAAAAAATGATTTAACTAACTGGTTATCAGAGTTTTAAATCAAACTAAGTAACTAAGTAAGTAAAAATAGTAGTTTTGAGTTTATAAAAATATAAATAATGAAAACGCAAGAGCAAATAATTGTATTAAAACAATATTCAATAGTTGAATATCTAAGCGGTAAAGGTATAAATCCACACTCAAAAAGAGGTATCGAATATTTATATCATTCACCATTGAGAACTGACAGTACACCGTCTTTTTTTGTTAATCCAACACTCAACGTTTTTAATGATTTTGGAAACGATAGTGATAAAGGCAGTATCATTGATTTAGTGATGAAATTAGAAAGATTTTCTTTTCCAGATGCTTGTAAATTCATAGAGAGGGTGGACGGCAAGAAAGAGAGAGATTTTTCGCCCCCTCTTTCTCTTTCTTGCCGTCCAAACTCTAATGAAGACGGCGACAGCTACGAAGTTACAGCCGTGCAAAACTTACAACACCCCGCACTAATCCGCTATATAGAAAGTCGTAAAATTAGCCTGAATACAGCATTTAGTTTTATCCAAGAAATTCACTATAAAACCGATAAAGGGCAATTTTTTGGAGTTGGCTATAAAAATGATATTGGAGGGTATGTTTTGAGAAACGGACTAATGAAAAAATATATGAACTTAGGCAAGTCAGGAATTAAAACGTTTGTAGTTCCTGACAGTAAAAGCATATCAGTATTTGAGGGAATGTTTGATTTTCTTTCAGCTATTGAATACTGTAAACGTCCGCCACGATGCACGGCTATTATTCTAAATTCAGTCTCTAATCTATCCAAAGCAATACCACTATTAACAGGAGCGACTACGATTTACAGTTATTTAGATAATGACGATGCAGGACGTAAAGCAACCCAAAAAATGACAGATGCAGGGTTAAATGTTTTAGATAAATCAAATATTTATTCAGTATATGGATTTAAAGATTTCAACGATTTTATAATAAACACTAAAAACTAACAAAATAAAACAATGAAAAAACTACACATTTTTATTTTAAGTACGGGCAAACCGTCAAGTCGATTAATCAAAGCGATTGAATCAAGGGGACACACTTACGAAAATTATTCTCCCAAAGAGTTGTATTTGTTGGTATCCGATAGCAAGAACGGTAAAGACCGCCTTTTTGTAGAAAACGGGACAGATGCACTCAAAGAACTGTTTCCTAAGAATTTTAATGCAGTTATGACCCGTTTAGGCGGTGGCGGTGATTATGGCTTAACCGTACTACAACATTTAACGGATAACATAGGGTTATATTCAGCACAAACCGCAGGTAGTATTCGTATTGCATCAAACAAGATGTGGACGAGCCAGAAAGTGAGTGCCGCAGGATTAAACACGCCTGTTACTGTATTCGCTAAGAACCCTAAAAATATTCCTTTTCTAATTAATGTAAGTTGCGTAGCGTAAAAAGTGTAAAATCCTTCAAGATGACGTTAAATTTGTTTTGCGAACTTAACTAACATCAAAATGAATGATTTTACAATTGCAATTTACTGTTTTGTGGACGATTTATTGTTAAA
>JANXML010000378.1 GCA_025354645.1 Arcicella sp.
TAAGGATAAAAACGATTAAGAAGGAATTGTTGGAAGGGACGTTTATTGCAAATACATAGAAATATAGATGACGTGAAATTAGAGCTTTGACAACTTTTAAAAAAAGTTGTCAAAGCTCTTTTAATCAAGTATTCTGAGCAACTAAAAAATACAAGGGCATTCCAATTGTGATATTTACTGGAAAAGTTACGGCGAGTGCCATCGGCAGATAAAGCCCTGGATTAGCTTCTGGAACCGTTATTTTCATGGCTGCGGGTACGGCGATGTAGGATGCACTTGCCCCTAAAACCGCAAACATAAATCTATTGGTCACATCTGAAGTAACGAATGAACTTAATAAGGCAAAAGTACAACCATTAATCAATGGAATAATGATGGCAAAAATTAGCGGAAATAACCCGAATGAAAAGAATGCTTTTAATTTTCTGCCACTCGTTACGCCCATATCCAAAAGAAAAATAGCCAAAAAACCTTTGAATAAATCGTTGGTAAATGGTTTGATTCCCTCGGCTTGTTTCGCATTAGCCAACAATCCAATAACTAAACTTCCTAAGATTAATAAAACGCTCCCGTTGGTTAATGAATGTTTTATGACAGAAGAAATTTCAATTTTTTCAACGTTTTCTTCTTTGTTAAAAGCGGTGATTAAAACCAATCCCATGATAATTGCGGGAGATTCCATCAAAGCCATTATCGCCACCATGTGACCGTGAAGGCTTAATTGTTGAGATTCAAGGTAGGAAACGGCTGTCACAAAAGTCACCGCACTCACTGAACCATACGCTGCGGCAACGGCACCTGCATCAAACACATTCAGTTTTTTTCTTAGAATAAAGAAGGTATAAAAAGAGATTAATAGTGAAATACAAATACCAAATAACATAGACCATGCAATTTCGCTGGAAAAGGTTTCACGTGATAGTTCCTGTCCGCCTTTGAAGCCAATCGAAAATAACAAGTACAGGGAAATAAACTTTGAGGAATTAGGCGGGATTTCTAAGTCACTTTTCAGATAAACAGCAACAACGCCAAGTACAAAAAAAAGTAATGCTGGATTGGTTAAATTTTCAATGAGTAAATTAAAATTCATAATAATTTATATTTGTTTGTTTTATAAATGAGCTATTTTGATTAATCAATAAATTGCAATTCACCAGTCCGTAATGTATAAAAAGCCCCAACTATTTTTATCTCACCTTTACTTTCCATTGTTCTCAGTATTTCACTTTCTGCTCTTATTTTAGCAATGGTATTCCTTACATTATTTTGTGAAACTAACTTTACGAAAGCCTCATTTTTGGAAGATTTTTCGCCCTCAAAATTTTGGCTCATCGCAACGGCGGGCTTCACATTAGCCAGCATTGAAGTAATATTACCAAGGTGTACATCGTCAATGGCTTCCTTAACAGCCCCGCAATGTTGATGACCCATCACTAAAATCAGCTTTGCTCCTGCTACTTTACAAGCAAATTCCATACTTCCTAAGAGGTCAGTGTTTACGAAATTCCCTGCCACTCTGCCCACAAAAATGTCTCCAATTCCTTGGTCAAACACATCTTCCACTGGCACTCGACTATCCAAACAACTTAAAATCATTGCCTTTGGAAATTGTCCATCAGTAGCAGCTTTTCTTATCATTTCTGAATGTTCACGTTGTGTGACGTTGCCGTTTCGGAAGCGTTCATTACCTTCCTTGAATTCTTGTAGAACCTGTTCGGGAGTCAAAGCATCTTGTTCCGCTTTTGTCATTACATGCCTACTTTTATTAGCCACATTTAAAGAAGTAATGTTTCCATTTGCTTTCTTTGTGTTTGTAATGCAAGCTGTAAAGCATTGGATGGTTGCTGCGAGTATAACAAAATTAAATATTTTCATTATCATTTCTTTGTGTTTTATTTAACACTACAAAATTGCTAATGCTAATCCATAAATTTACATTTATCTTTATAATAGAGTACATAAAAAATATTTATGGATTGTACGTTAAGTCAATCTCCTGAAAATAGTAAAAGTATAGAACGTTGTTTAATTTCGTGATGTTACTCATCAGTACCGATGTCGCAAAATAAGAATTAAGATATTTAAAAACTTAATAGTTGCTTGAAATACTAAAAAAATACTGGGGTTACGATAATTTTCGCCCACTCCAAACTGAGATTATTCAATCGGTTTTGGACAATCGGGACACCCTTGCCCTTATGCCAACGGGTGGGGGAAAATCCTTGTGTTTTCAAGTACCAGCGATGATTTCGGAAGGAATCTGTATTGTTGTCTCGCCCTTAATTGCGTTGATGCAAGACCAAGTGCAACAACTTAAAAACCGTAATATTCAAGCCGTTGGAATATTTTCGGGAATGCACAAAAACCAGATTGACATTGCTCTTGATAATTGCATTTATGGTGATATAAAGTTCCTATACGTTTCACCCGAAAGATTACAGACAAAATTGTTTATTGAACGAGCTAAACAAATGAAAATCAATCTCTTAGCGATTGATGAAGCTCACTGTATTTCACAATGGGGTTATGATTTCAGACCGCCCTACGCCAAAATTGCCGAGTTCAGAAAACTGATTCCAAACATTCCCTTGATTGCTCTAACTGCAACCGCAACCCAAGAAGTTAAAAAGGATATTGTTGAAAAGTTAGAAATGGTGAATCCACAGGTTTTTCAACAAAGTTTTGCCCGAGCCAATTTGTCGTATTCAGCTTTTAAAGAAGATGACAAAGAACGTCGTTTAATGAAAATTTTGCAGAATGTTCAAGGCTCTGCGGTGGTATATGTCCGAAATCGCAGACGCACGCAAGAGGTCTCGGATATGCTTAATAAATACAATATTCAATCTACTTTTTATCATGCAGGACTGAACCCAACTGAACGAACCAAACGTCAAGAAAACTGGATAAATAATCGAATCAGAGCTATTGTGGCAACAAACGCCTTCGGGATGGGCATTGATAAACCCGATGTCAGAACGGTGATTCATCTGGATTTGCCCGACACTTTGGAAGCCTATTATCAAGAAGCAGGACGGGCAGGACGGGACGGTGAGAAGGCGTATGCCGTTCTTCTTTACAATCAACCTGACGTAGATAATTTAGAGAAAAATGTCTTACAATCCTATCCTGCCATCGAACTTATTAGACGAGTGTATCAATGCCTCGGAAATTTGTTTCAGTTAGCCGTTGGGGCGGGAGAATTTTGTAATTATGATTTTGATTTAATTGAATTTCAAAGACGGTTTGATTTACCTCCAACCGATACCTATTTTGCTATCAAGATTCTCGAAAATCAAGGATTTATTCAACTTTCTGAGGGGTTTAAAAATACTTCAAAATTGATGTTGAAAGTTGATAATCGACAATTATACGACTTTCAATTACGTAATCCCAAATACGATTCTTTCATTAAATTACTGCTTAGAATGTACGGAGGAGAGCTTTTTGGTACATTTTTGAATATTTCAGAAGCCAATATTGCCAAGTCTTTTTCAATTCCAGTAAAAGATGTGGAAGTGTGGTTATTGACCTTAGAAAAAATTGATATTTTAATTTATGATAAACAAAAAGATAAACCTCAATTGACATTTCTTACCCCAAGATTTGATTTCCGAGAATTACCTTTACAAGAATTAGAAATAAAAAAACGAAAGGAGCAAAATCTTCAAAAATCAAAGTCAGTAAAACACTACGCCGAACAACCCAATCGTTGTCGAACGCAATTATTATTAGAATATTTCAACGAAATAACCGATGCCGAATGTGGAATTTGTGATAATTGCTTAAAGAAGAAAAAGCAAAATAAAATAGAAGTTGAGGACAAAGTAGGGGAGGAAGCAGGTCGTCTAAAAATTAAGCAATTATTGCAAAATGGAGCCATGAGTTTAACTTTAATAACGCAAATCATGCAACCCGTCAACCAATCAAAATTTCAAGAGATTATTAGACAAATGATTGGCAATGAGGAAGTTAAATTTGATGAAGAAGGTAGGTTGAGTTTGTGAATCGTAAGTTGATAGGGGTAAGTAGAGACAAAGCATTGCCTTATATCGCACTTTCATCACAATATTTTTATTTATGAATATTGGGTTATTTTCTGTGAGACAAGATAACACCTCGTCTCCACCAATTTCAATTATCAATCAAAACATATTTATTCATATATTCCAGCCGCAACCTTCTCCGTAATCGCTTTGGGAGCAATCCAAGCCAAGAATGCACCCAATTTATTGATAAATCCAGGAATCACTTCTGTCTTTCCCGCAAACATGGCATCTACTGAAATTTTCGCTACCGCTTGGGGACTCATCACTACTTTTTCAGCCGCTTTACGTGCCTTTGCGGGAATATCCGCACGGACGTTGAAGTTCGTATCCGTTGCACCTGGACTCACACAAGTAACTGAAACAGGCGAATCTTTTAACTCAAATTTCAAGGCTCTCGAAAAGTTTAAGACAAAAATTTTCGTAGCCGCATAAATTGCCATTTGTGGTAAAGCCTGATAAGCAGTTGAACTCGCAATATTCAAAATATACGCTTGCGAATGACGTTTCAACATCGGTAAAAACATTTGACACATCTCCGTAAGCGTAATCATATTCAAATTCATCATATCCCGATTTTGTTCTATCGTAAATTTTTCAAAATCCCCCGCCGAACCATATCCCGCATTGTTTACCAATACTGATACTTTATAATTATTTTGTTCAACCCACTTGAAAACCTCTCTGGCTGCATCTGGAAAGGATAAATCGGTTGCCAAGAAGTCAACCTTCACCCCATGATTTCTCTTAATTTCTTTTGCCACTTCTTCCAATTGGCTGGCAGAACGGGCAATCAAAATCAAATCATGTTTCTTCTTTGCCAATTCAATAGCAATCTCTTTTCCAATGCCCTTACTTGCTCCTGTGATTAATGCGTACATAATTTTGGTTTAATATTATACTTGCTCGTGGTATTACCTCAAGCTATACCATGAATATCTTACACAAATTTAATCATCATTCACCAATAATTCATCACAAAAAAAGTCCTACCGATTGGCAGGACTTTTTTTAATAAATTTCTAAATTTTATTTTTTAGGAATTTTTGGAGCTGGTGTTGCTGGTGTTTTCCCTGCAGGCACCGTCGTTGCTGGCGTTGGATTCACTAAAGCCTTTAATCCATCTGGATCTTCGGGTTTAATGACAATTGCTTTATCCACATTTTCTTGAACTTTCACCAAATCTTTGGTAACAATCGAATTATATCCAGCCAAATACTTATAAGTTTCATATAATTGATCCTTATTAGCTTTCGTCATATCCACCGTTGCTAAGAATTTATCGTAGTATGGTGCTGCCAACCATTTCGTGCCATTATAATCAACGTAACTATTGGTTCTTGCACGATACAAATAAAACGGTGCAAATTTATCGTTAATTGCAATAGCCTTTGTGAACATTGAATCAGCTTTTACTCCTTGAGTATATCTTCCTAAAGTGTCCTCACGTGGCGTATATGCTGTTATATAATATTGAGCTAAACCTGCATTATACCAATCTGTACTTGTCAAAGCCTGTTTTTTCTTATTTTTCCAGTCCATTGATTTCATAGAATAATCTACCGCCTTTGCATATTTTTTTTGTACATACGCAATTTCCCTCATCGCTAAATAATGATTATTGATTGTATCCTCTGGAGCAGCTTTTTCATAGTACATAAGTGCTAATGAATCTTGCTTCAAACACTGGTATCCCTTGCCAAAATAAGCATTATCTAAGTAATAAGGCTTAACTCCAGCCTTAACCATCTTTTCCAAATTATCAATTCCTTCTTGGCATTTTCCTAATTCAACCCCAGAGTAACCTTTCATACGAAACACGTCATTATCAGTTGCTCCACCCGCCTCGGCTCTTTTTGTAAATTCATTAGAACCTTCATAATCTTTTGCTAAGAATAATAATTTAGCGGTTGATAATAAAATAGAAGCCGTTGCTTCTGCTCTATCAACATACTTTCTGAACAATTTTGAAGCATCTTTATACTTGTTAAAAATGATATAATACTCACCCATACGTTTGTAATATGGAGCAAAAGATGAATCAGTTTCATAAGCACTTTGGTAGCTATTAACAGTATATTGATAGTTTTTACCTCTCAAATAAACAACTCCCAAACGAATGTACGCCTTTGCAGTCTTGCCAGCTAAAATTGCCTGCTCATAAGCTGTTGCTGCTGGTCCACCATCGTTTTTTAACAAGAAGGCATCTCCTTTTACGATTTGCATATCAGCCGTTAATGGCTTCTTAGTTTTTTCCGTAATCAAATCAATTATACGAACGGCTTCACCTGGGTCGTTAGTGTTTTCAAACAACGTATAAGCCTCTGCAATACGAAACATTACGTCCGCATTTTTCATTTTCGTATCTAACAAAATTTTGTCAAATGCCGCTTTTGCTCCTTGTGCATTTTTCTCGGCTAACATTACTGTTGCCAAACCTACTGAGTTTAAAGGTTGCTTTGGCTCAGTGGTCAATCCCTTATCGAAGGTTGCTTTCGCACCCGCTAAGTCTCCACTACGGAGTTGCACGTAACCTAAATAGTACATATTTTCAGCCGTTGGCGAAGCCGCCACTACCGCTGTCATTGTTGCTTTTGCTTTCGTTGGTTGGTCTCCGTCCACCTGCATCAAGCCTTGCTGAACGGTTTGTCCGTTTACTACACCAGTAAACAATAAAACCGCAGCCACCAATAGAGATTTCATTTTTACGTTCATCTTCTTGAAATTTAGTTGTATTTTCTTTTAAAGTTTATTTTAATTATTCTCAGTAGATATGCTATTTACTGAAAACCTTTATAATATTTTAATTTTATGAGTAAATACAAAATTAAAATAAAAATTTGTTAATAAAAACCTATCTTTTATTCTTTATTCCTACTTTTTTCAAGTTTTTGATAAATGGATAATTTTAATATTATTTTGCAATTATTCCAAATATAATACTTTAACGTTCAGACAGCGTGTAAGTAACAAACCCCTATCATCTTTAACAAAATATTAACAAGTTGTTTCAATTTTAAAGCAAGGGCTTTATAATTTTAGAAAATAATTTAGGACTCTCAGATTTTGAACCTCTAAAATCGAAATTATTTGCTTTCCACTTGTCGAATCTGCAAAGGCTGTGTTAAAGGAATCAGGCCATTTTTATATACAATCAACTGCCCTTGTTCTAAGGTGCAGTAATTGACAAATCCAGTTCCCAAACCCATGTGTGCTTCCCTCAGAATCAACTTAATCTGACGAGTTAAAGGATATTTTTTCAAAGCTAAATTATACCCAAAAGGTTGAAAATAATCATCCTTCGTAGGATTTGGCTTGTTCGCCACCGATAACACGTTTATACTTCTAATAAAAGTTAAAGAAGTTGGATCGTCGCCATCACTAATCCAATTAGATCCAATCACACCCATGGCATTTGCATGCGTTTTAACGTATTCAATAACTTCTTTATTAGATTTTGCAGCAAAAAATGACACCTTCATTTTTCGGTCAATCTTAAAAGTATCAATTAAAAAAGTTAGATTACTTGAACTCGTTCCATCAAAAACCAGCACAATATCTTTCCCCGAATTACCATAACTTTTTTTTGTTCCTTTCATCAAAGCCTCTAAATCCTGAGTTGTTATTAAAGTATCTTTATTGGCTTTATTAGTAATTAAAGCAATTCCATCGCCCGCAAACTTATAACTCTTGTATCTAAAATCATCTCTTTTGAAGGCTTCCTTTTCTTTTGCATCTAATTCTCTGGCAACAATTGCCATACGAGCCTTTTCATTTACCATCATTGCTACGGCTTCTCCTTCATTTTTATAAACTACATTTATTTTTGTATATGGAAATGTCTTCTCAAAAGCCGTTTTTTCAGCCTCAATAATTTGCTGAAAAGATTCATCCACAGCAACGGTAATTTCACCATTTGCTGGAGTATCCAATTCTTTACCATCTTTATCTTTTCCTTTTCCACAGGATAATAATAAAATCGTTCCAGTGATTACAAACATTAATTTTTTTACACTTTTCATGGCTTTATTTGGCTTCGGCTTTCGGCAGAGGGCTGTCAGCTTTCGGCATTTTTGGTTGTCTCAAATTAAAATTTTACTAAAACATTATTTCTAAAAAATAAAAGTATTTTGCTGCCTAATCATAACTATATACTGATACTTGACATTTGTTTACTGATAATTGTTTATTGAAACCTGAAACTACCCTCTCTTCCCGTCATAATACTCATATTCATCGTCGTCGTCGTCTTCTTTAAATTTTTCATAAACTCTCCATGCTCTGTATAAACCATAAATTATCAACAAAGCACCCAAAGCATACGCCCACATATACGAAGGCAACATCATTTGAGCAAACTTAGATTCAGGATAAATTATTAATAATATTCCTATAAAAGAATAAGATAACGCCATTACGGCATTTACTATTGCAAAGGCTTTGTTTTGCATTAATTTTAAATATTTGGAGTTTACTTACAATTAATTTCGTTTAAACTAAAAACAATATATTTTTCATAATCATTTATCCTTTTAACAAAATTTAACACTAATTTTTAATTAATAATCCCTACTAAAAATGAAACCTGCCAGTTTCCTGACAGGTTTTTATTGTTGAAGCTATGTTTTCAATTGCTCGAATATTACTCCGATAACTGGAAGTTGATAGGAATCGTAAATCTTGAACGTACTGCACGACCCGACTGCTTGCCTGGTGTCCATCTTGGAACCGATTTAATTACCCTAACTGCTTCTTCATCACAACCAAATCCTACTGATTTCAAAACGTCAACGTTTTGAATTGAACCATCGATGTTTACAACAAACTGAATATAAACCTTACCCGATACGTTTGCACGTTGTGCAGCGGCTGGGTATTTGAGGTTCTTCTGTAAGAATTTACTAAAAGCTCCCATACCACCTGGAAATTCAGCATTTTGTTCAACCGCCGTAAAAATTTCTTCTTCTTTTGGCTTTGGTGGTTCAACGGGTGCTTCCTCTACTTTCTTAGCATCAGGATCGGTTGGTGGTGCTTCCACTTCTGTTTCACCTTTAACGGTTTCAGCGGCAGTATTACCTTTCACCTCTTCTGGTGGGGGTTCTGGTTTCTGTACTTCCTCATCTTTTTTGATTTCAGGAGGTAAGAATTTTGTCGTCGTCACCTGCGGAATTTCTTTCGGTGGCGGCGGCGGCGGTGGTGGCGGTGGTGGCGGTGGTACTTTATTCTCTGGTGGTGGCTGGTCAATTTTCATGACATTCGCTGTTACTTCAACCTTATCTTTCGCTAAGTTTTCCGATATTTTATTATACGCAAAAGACATTGCAAAAATGGCTGAAACAGAAGCTATCCCTACCAATAAAGACCTTGTAACCACTTTGGGATATTCTTTTCTAAGAACAAAAGCACCATAACTTTTATTCTTATCTCTGAAAATAATATCATCCAGTGTTGCTGTTGGACTTATTACGTTTGACATAATTATCTGATGTTAAGGGTAGTTTTCTCACTAAATTATCTAATAAAATAAATAAATTCTGAGTAATCTACCAAATAAACTTTTATTTGTGGATAACCACTAATAAAATTAAAACTATTTTTTTAGTTATCAAAATATAGTTAACTATTTTTTTAGTTTTAATTTCACGAAAATTTAAGTTTCATTCTTTATGCTCAAATTAATTATTATTTTTCATTACTTAAATAATAATTTAGCACAAATAAAAAAATTAAAGTCCCGATTTTTTAACTAATTCTTCCGAAGAAGGGTCAATTCCTAATATGGCATAACGCTTGTTTCCTGTGATAGCACATTCATCAAGCAAATCAACCATATTCTTGTATTTCGCACCTTTCGCAGCCTTGATTACAATAGTGAAGTTATCACCAATTCTTTTCTTCATATCAAACAAGATGGTACGAATCCCTTTGTTTGAATAATCTGTTTTTAGCAATTGAGTTGTTGCATCGTTAGGAAGTCCTTGATAGTAATATACTTTCGTGGAATCAGGAATAACTGTCAATGTTTCAGACATTTTTACCTCTGATTTTTCATCTTTCTCCGTTTTGTCAGGCATATTCAACTGCATTACTACGGGCTTAGCTAACGTCGTCGTTAGCATAAAAAAGGTTATTAGTAGAAAGCCTAAATCCACCATTGGTGTCATATCAATCTTTGTTGATGCTTTCTTACTACGTTTTTTACCACCTTTTTTGCCCCCACCGTCTTGACTTATTTCTGCCATTTTTTGAGGAAATTTTATTAGTTATCAGTTATCAGTTATCAGTTACCAATTTTACAAGTAAATAACAAAGATGAAGGCTAACTTATTGTGATAGATTAATTAACAATCGTTTCAGTAATATTCACTCATCATATCGTTCAATAATTCGCTCATTGAACTTTATAAGACCCTGCCTTTCGAGAGAGAGGCAGGGTTAAAACTACTGAGTACAACTAAAATAAAATTATTTTGGCTTACCTTCTGGTGATGTTATCAACTGAAATACGTTGATATTCTGGTCTTGCAGTGTGCTAACGATTGAATTGAACACTCTGTAATTTGAATTTGCATCACCTTTGATTGCCACTTTTAAGGCTGGATTCGCAATTTTTGCGTAACTCACCCAAAGGAAAAGTTCATTATTGGCAGTATCTAATGGAATACCTTTTAATAAACCTTGTGCTTTCACCTCCGAAGGATTCATTCCTAAGACCTGACGCATTGCACCTGCTGGGTAACCTACCAATTCAGAAGCGTTATAATTCTTCTGCATTTGTGGAGTAACGGTAATTCCCATACGGTTTGCCATTCTTTCAAGCATGGCATCCTTTGCAATTTTGTCCTCAGTTCCTAAGAAAATTCCTCCTGTTGGTCCAACTGAGATGGTTAAATAACCTTCTCCTGCTGGAAGTTTCTTCTCTGAGATTGATGAAGGTGGAGTGATTGTTACGGCTTCTTCGGGCTTAAACTTTGCAGTGAGCATGAAGAAAGTCAGTAGCAAAAACGCCACGTCGCACATCGCTGTCATATCGAGAGAAACGCTTTGTCGTTTTGCTTTAACTTTTGACATAATCGAATTTAGTTATGAGTTGTGAGTTATGAGTTATGAGTTTCGTGTATCATAATTATATAACGAAATTTTTAACAAAAAACACATAACTATTAATTATGGTGAGTTGCATAATTTTGGTTGATACTCAAACCAATTTCGTCAACGCTATAAGTCAATTCATCAATTCTTGATGTAAAGAAGTTATAAGCAATAATACAAACTGCTGATGTACCAATACCTAAAGCCGTATTTACAAGGGCTTCAGAAATACCATTTGCCAAAGCTGTTGAATCGGTTGAACCACCTGAATTACCAAGTGCCGAGAACGCCTTAATCATACCGATTACCGTTCCCAAAAGACCGATTAGGGTAGATACCGATGCTAACGTAGCGATGATGGTTAAGTTTTTCTCTAACATTGGTAATTCCAATGAAGTAGCTTCTTCAACTTCTTTACTAAGTGCAGCCAATTTTTGCTCTTTGTCTAATGAACCGTCAGATGTTAACTGCTTGTATTTTTTTACAGCTGCCAACGTTACGTTTCCTACTGAACCTTTTTGCTTGTCGCATTCCTTCAATGCACCGTCGGTATCGTCTTTGTCTAACAAAGTTTGGATTTTACGAACGAAAGCATTTACATCGCCACTTCCTTTTGCTTTACTGATTGTGATAAGACGTTCAATTGAGAAAGTCAAAGCAGTCAAAAAGCAAGTCATTAATACTGGTACAATAACACCGCCTTTGAAAGCGATAGCGAGATAATCGCCTTGTTTAGGAGCACCTTCATTTGTGCCACCCTCGAAACGAGAACCGTCACCCATAACAAAATGGAAAAACAATTCTGCAAGAACAAAAAGAATTAACATAACCACGCCTGCTGGAATGCCGCCTGATTTTTTTGGAGCTGGTGCTGCTGGTTTAGCAGCTGGGGTTTTTGCTTGTGTACTCATTAGTTTGGTAATTTGGGTTTAAGTTAAAACACAGTTTTAGGTGAATTTTAAAATAAAAAAATGAAAAATGACATCTATGCAAAATATTCTACTGAAAAACGTTGCTTAGACAGTTTGACAAATCTAACATAATTTTTTTTTAGTTTTTATATGCACTGTGTCAAGTTTTAGTAAAAAATTATTCAATAAAAACTTTGGATTGTACTATCTCAATAAAATAGTCGATTTTGAAACTTTTTTGAGGTACTATTTCAAGAAAATAATTTTTCATAGAAAACGTATGAATTTTCATAGTTATCTGTTTTTCATAAAAACTTGTGAATAATTCTTTCAATTATCTCGTCTTCATGAGTAATTTCAAAAATTTTAAAACAAGTAAAAATGCTTATCATTTTCTCTAACTTTTGATTATTTCCCTTAACAAACATTTCAACTCCATCTGGATTATCAAGGAGATTAGTAAGTAAAGACATTAGTTTTGAAAAATTACTTTCTAATTCGGTGTCAATTAATATGATTTTTTTAGCTGATTCGGATAATAATTTGTTGGCATATCCGATAATGAATGATTCGGAATGGTTATCAATATCATAAAAAACTGCATCAATATTCTTTGCTTTGAGTTGCGAAATGATTGGATTGAAGAATTTTACATCTTCGTGATTTTTGGTAATTTGAATGTATAAAAACAGATTCATGTGAAATTAATTTTAGGAATATTCGTATTACGCTCTTACCTTCATACCTTACAACTTACAAATTCCTTTGGCACAAGTATATCAATATAATCGAGAAAATTCAAAGCGTAATAATAAGTCATTGCCCTTGAAACAGGCAATTGAGGATATGCTTGAACTATATAATTTACGTTCTAAGTTCAACGAAACGTATATTGTGGCGTATTGGGAACAAATTATGGGACGACCCATTTCTTCACGAACTACGGAAATTTATATTAAAGATAAAAAACTTTTTGTACAATTGGATTCTGCACCGCTGAGAAATGAATTATTAATGGCAAAATCGAAAATTGTTACTTTGATTAATAAGGAAGTTGGAGAAGATATTATTGAGGATGTAATTTTTATATAGGTATTTTCAATCTTGAATTCCCTTTCTCAGTTTATTCATTTCATTTTTTAATATGAAATATTTTGTCGTGTAAACAATTGATAATAAGCCAAGTACTATCAAAAGCGAAATCAATAAGGTATGCTGTTGCTGGGTTTGTTCAATTATTTGATGATTTTCTTTGGTATAACCTTTATGCCTTTCTGTCATTTCCATTAATTCTCTGTTTTTCTGACTCAAATCATTGTTTTGCATAATCAAGTCGTTGTACTTGTTTGTAAATTCTATTTTTGAATTTTCTTGAATATGCGACAATTCCTCCAAAATCTCATTGTCTTTTTTGATAATTTCGTTCAGGGCATCAATAGTTGTTTGTAAATCTCCTTTTGAACGATTGCCAAATAATCCTGATGTCAGGCTTTCTGTCTCTTTATATTTACGATAAAGATTAGTACGCTCAACGGTTAGTTTATTAATTTCTTCTTGTGCGTAAAGAAAATTAGTTGCGATAAAAAAAAGAATAACTGAGAAAGGGATTTTCATTTGTTTGAGATTTGGGTTAAAGTAAAATCCCGCAAAAAGTGTTTTATTTTTGCGGGATTAATTTTATAACTTGGCAGTAGGAGCAATGGTAATTCAATCACCTAATTTGAAATTGAAGCAATAATCTGATTTTGTCATTGACTACTACTTACCTTAACTATTGCAAACCGCCTACTGATAACTCACAAAGAGTGTCTCTGAAATTCGACACCTTTAATTTCGGATACATCCAATAATTTAATACCATATCGTTGAAAAGCAGGGGTTTCGAGTTCGTCTTCAGAAGGGATTTTTTGACAAAAATTATCAATCATCTTACGTAAACGAAGTGTGTCGTCTTCACGATAGGTAAAAACGATTGGTTCGATTGGTCTCGTTTTTTCCTCCTCTTGTTCCTCAATATGGTCCACAATTTCTTCCTCAATTTCAGGTTCAGGTTCTTCAATTGCGACATTGATAGGGTCCAATTTCAAGTGTTTTTTGTCAAATCCTGCTGCAATCACAGTAATATTCATTTTGTCTCCTAAATCTTCTTCAATCGTAAAACCTAATTTGAATCCTTGGGGTGGTCCACCTATTGCTTCAATAATATGTGTGGTGATGATATTTTGTTCCTTAACGCCCATTACATTTTCGTTACTGGTAGAAACCGTAACTAAAATACGTTGAGCTCCTCTGATACTTTGGTTGTTTAATAACGGAGAATCAAGAGCTTGTACAATTACTTCTTTTGCACGATTAGAACCTTGAGCAGTGGCTTGGCTCATTACGGCTTGTCCAGCATTACTCAATACTTTTTTAACGTCCTTAAAATCAGCGTTCACTTTTCCAGATTTTGTAATTACCTCTGCTACTGACTTTGCAGCATTTGCCAAAACATCATCAGCGTGTTCAAAGGCTTCTAAGATATTGAGGTCTTCGTGTATTTCGAGTAATTTGTCATTTAAAATTACCAATACGGTGTCACAAATTTCTTGAAGAATTTTAATACCTGCATTTGCAGCATCAATTTTATCGGTGCCTTCCCAGGAATATGGGGCTGTTACGATAGCAACCGTTAAAATATCTAAATCTTTGGCAATTCGAGCAATTTCGGGAGCAGCTCCTGTTCCTGTTCCTCCACCCATACCCGCTGTGATGAATACCATTTTGGTTTCTCCTTGCAATAAAGCTCTAATTTGAGCTTCACTTTCAAGTGCTGCTAAACGCCCTTGATCAGGTTCTGTTCCTGCTCCAAGTCCTTCGGTAAGGATGGCTCCTAATTGAAGTTTTGTGGGAACTTCATTATCATTAAGTGCCTGTAAATCAGTGTTGCATACGACAAAGTCCACATCTTGGATTTTCGTAATATACATGTGTTCAACGGCATTGCTGCCGCCACCTCCCACTCCGATGACCTTAATAATGTTGTTTTTCTTTTCGGAAGGGATTTCGATACTGTGTTCGTAAAAAGCCATAATTGTTTTCAGGTAAGGATTATTTGGTTGGCGGAAAATAACAAAGACTAATGGTATTACTATTAATGTTTTATTAATTTTGTTGCTTGATATATTGTTCAGTTTAAATGAATATTCTTAATAAAAGTATAAACTTTATTAATCAAAAAACAACCTATAAAACGAAAATTTTAAACTTGAAATATCGTAGCATGATGAATGAACGATATAAGTTATTGATAATGAAATCTTTGTCGGATAACTAATTAAGAATTTATGATTGCGGAAATCCTTAATAGCTATTCAAAATTAAGAGAAATTTTTGAATTACCGTATAAAGTTTCAGAAATTTTTGAAAGAAAAATCTTTATAATTACTTATTTATGAAAAATTTGAAATTTACAGCCACTATTGTTATACTGGTTTTAGGGGTTTATCAAATTCCTAATATTGCAGAATGGTTTTTTGGACATTCTCGATTTCGTCATATTCAAGTAAATTATGTATTAATTGAACGCATTTCCGATGCATTCGGTATTTTTATTATTTTATTTTATTTATTAGGAATTACATATAAAAAATACTGGGATGGAAAGACGTTTAAAAAAATAGTGCCAGCCATTTTATTCTTTTTTTTATTTATTATTACATTTTTTTTAATTAAAGAGATTTATTCAAATTTTAGAGCAGTTGATAAATTATATACCTATTATAAAAAGAACATAGGAATTTTAGGCGATGTATTTATGGCTGATGATACACTTGGACATCGTGGCGTTCCAAATGGTTCGGGCGTGAGCGTGTATCCATTAGAAAATCGTCAAATTAGTGTTCCAATTAAATTGAATAACGAAGGTTTCAGAATTCCTCAAAAAAATCAAAATGCTGATTCTGACACATTGATGATGTTTTTGGGTTGTTCTTTTACTTGGGGAGATTATTCTTTGGCAGAAGAAAATTATTCGTCGCAAGCCATTGATTTATTAAAATACAAGTCATTAAATTGTGGTACGGATGCCTATGGATTGGCTCAAATGTTGATTTTAGCGGAGCGAAAAATACCTCAACATCATCCAAAAATTGTGTCGGTTCAGTATTCTCCGTGGTTAGCAGACAGAGCGAGATTTATGTTTTTTCCCTCGGCTCATGGCGTAATGCCTTTCCCTTTTGTAACGAAGAATAAGGATTCAAAATTTTATATTCACGAACCTTTCTTTCGTTCTTCTTTATATAATCCTGAATATAAATACTACAAAACATCACCTGTATCGTTTTTGGATAAATTTTCTTTCTTTTTTAAAGTTGGTTTTCCCGTAGCAATTTTGGATAGTTGGAAACAACGTATTGCCCAATGGAAAATGACGTTCGGAATTTTGCCGATCGCTGAATCGGACAATCAAAAAATTGAACAATATGTTTATGAACGGATTTATGAAATTTGTAAGCAAAATGGAGCAAGAATGGTGGTGCTTAATATTGGAGGATTTGGCTATTCTGATGAGCAACGGATGAGCAATCATCACGACCGCAAGCATTTTAACGCAACCATGAATTCGGAATTAATCAAAAATGTGAGTTTCATTGATGCAGATTCGGTTTTGCGGGCGGACATAAAACCAAAGGAAAATTATTCAAAATATGTGCAGTGGGGGAAAGTAAGTGCCACAGATTCAATTATTTACGATAATCACCCAAATCCGATGGCACACAAAATTATTGCAAAGACTTTGGTGGAAGCATTGCGTTAATTACTGTAGCTCGAAGTGTCACTTCGAGAACGGAGTCCGATTTTTCGTCCGCTCTTAAAATGTCACTTCGAGAACGGAGTCTGATTTTTTGTCCGCTCTTAAAATGTCACTTCGAGAACGGAGTGCGATTTTTCGTCCGCTCTCGAAGTGTCATTTTGAGAACGGAGTGTGATTTTTCGTCCGCTCTTAAAGTGTCATTTTGAGAACGAAGTGCGATTTTTCGTCCGCTCTCGAAGTAACACTTCGACCTACAGTATTAACGCTCAAATAAAATCCTTTTTCCCTGCACATTTTCATTGAAATTGCCATTTTCAAAAGCCAAATGCCCCGACACAAATGTGTGCGTAATGCTTGAATTGAAGGTTTTTCCTTCCAAAGGTGACCACTTACACTGATAATAAATAGTATCTTTCGAGATGGTCGTTTTTTCCGCTAAATCCACCAAAACCAAATCTGCCCAATAGCCTTCACGAATATATCCACGCTTTGAAATTTGGAAGCAATCTGCCACGGCATGAGCCATTTTCTCGGCTATTTTCTCCAACGAGATTTTTCCCACCTGATAAAACTCAATCATCAAATTTAAAGGATGCTGAATCAAGGGCAAACCCGAGGGCGACGACCAATAAGGATTCTGTTTTTCTTCCCAAATGTGAGGTGCGTGGTCAGTGGCGATAACATCTAATCGGTTGTCTAAAAGTGCCGCTAATAATTGCTGTTTGTGTCCGTCAGCTTTCACGGCGGGATTGCATTTTATTTGATTTCCGAGCGTTTCATAATCACTGGCATCGAAGTATAAATGATGCACACAGACTTCTGAGGTAATTTTTTTCTCTTTTAAGGGAATATCATTTCTGAATAAATGGGTTTCTTCGCCCGTGGTAATGTGCAGAATGTGCAAGCGAGTATTGTGACGTTTTGCCAATTCAACCGCCATCGAAGATGATTTGTAACAAGCCTCCACATTACGGATTTCGGGATGAACTCGTGGGTGCGGATTATCGCCAAAACGTTGTTTATAAATTTCAGTATTTGCCCGAACTGTTGCTTCATCTTCACAGTGCGTAGCGATGAGCATGGGGCTTTTTGAGAAGATATTTTCTAACGTTTTTTCATTATCCACCAACATATTCCCCGTTGATGAACCCATGAAAATTTTAATGCCGCAAATATTCGCTGGATTGGTTTTCAGAACCTCCTCAATGTTATCATTCGATGCTCCCATGTAGAACGAATAATTTGCCAGCGATGTACGAGCGGCAATTTCATATTTATCCGCTAAAAGTTCTTGATTTAGAGCATTTGGAACTGTATTGGGCATTTCCATGAAGGTCGTAACGCCACCCGCCACTCCTGCACGAGCCTCAGAATGAATACAAGCCTTGTGGGTAAGTCCAGGCTCACGGAAGTGAACTTGGTCGTCAATCACACCTGGAAAAAGATATTTCCCATGAGCATTAATGATTTTGTCTGCCTGTAAATGCGACAAATCTGTACTGATTTTATCAATAAAACCGTCTTTCAATAAAACGTCTTTGGTTTCGATTTTGCCTTCGTTCACGACTTGGGCATTTAGGATTAGTATTGTGTTCATGGGGTAAAATTAAGGAATAAGTGAATTTGGATTGCCATAAGTATTTCACAATTTTAAATATACTTTTGCAATTTTGATTTTACAGATATATTACAAATTTAACCATCTTTTCAAAATGGAAAGATTTTTGAAAAGCATTACATATATTAAATGAAGATTTCACCTTTGTGATTTGATATTCTTAGAAAAATTTACATCTTTACAAAAAATCACTCTTATTCATCATCCAATATAAATACTCCTCTAATGAATTTACCGCAAGTGGTAGCTGACCAGCTTTTCGAGCTTAAAAAATATCAAGCTGATGGTATTATTGTAAACTTTCCTATTCAAGGAGAAGACATAATGATTGAATTACAGAATGATACAGGTAGAATAAAATTTATAGCAGATATAAATAATGCAAATGAATTCGTTAGGAAAGCTACATTTCAAGTTCGATATCAGAAAATATTTATTCTTCGTCGCCTTGACTTAAATGGCAATCACAAAAATCCCCCTGACCAAGTACCCGATGTGATGTTTAAGGGATTTGAAAATTATGTATTTAATAGAGAAGATCACATACATTTTTATTTTGAAGGATACGGTGAAAAATGGGCATTACCTTTGTCAAGTTTTCCAGAAATTGGAATTACATTACAAGATGATTTGTATGAAAAAGTACAAAAATTTTTTAAATACTGTAATGTAGAAGAACTTAAAATCCGTAAAGTCTTAGAATTATAATACTTTTATAAAATTTGTAAAATGAAATATTTAGTAGATTCATATGTAGAATGGATAAGGCAAGGTCTCATAATTCGTGAGATTAAAGGAGGATGGTATGAAGTTGTAACGCCTTTCTTAAATCATAAGAATGATATGATTGAATTGTACATAAAAGAAGAAGAAGAGCAAATTACTTTATCGGATGGTGGGAATACTTTAAATGAGCTTAAATTAAGTGGTCTTGATATTGGTAAAAGTGCCAAACGCTCAGAAGATTTAAATATGATACTGCGTTCTTTTGGACTTCAAAGAGTGAATGGTGGTAAGGAAATTTCGGTAAAAACGGATAAAAAAAGATTTCCAGAGGTTAAGCATAGGCTCATTCAGGCTATTTTATCGGTTGATGATATGTTTATGCTAAGTGAACCAAAAGTGAAAAGTTTTTTCATAGAAGATGTAAGTGATTTTTTTGAGCTTAATGATGTTGTTTTTGTTAAAGACACATTATTTACAGGGAAAAGTGGGTTTACTCATAAGTTTGATTTCACGTTACCAAAAATAAAAAAGAGAGAAGAAACTGCTGTAAGAGCAATTAATAATCCTCGAAAAGATATTGTAGGTAGTTCTTTATGGATGCTTGAAGATACAAAACAAAATCGCCCAAATACTCATGGGTTAATTATTCTAAACGATACAGTAATAGATGTTGCTTCCGATATTTACTCAGCCTTAGATCAATACAATATACCTTTTTTAAAATGGTCTGAGAGAAATAATCATTTATTACAATTAAAAGCGGTTGCATAAAACTATATTCATAAAAAGCCGTTTCAAAACAGACTTTGAAACGGCTTTTTTATATCCCTTAATCCAACAAACCCCTATAATTTGAATCCTTCGATGGATTCAATTCAATCTTCTTTTCCGAAGGGGCATCCAACGTAATTAACTTGAACTCCCCTTGATTATAAGCATCCAACATTTGTTGTCCTTTATCGGTCAAAATGCCATTTTGAATATCCACCGAATTAATAAAATCCATTGAATAATCCATCGCACGTTTCATTTCGCCCAATTTTTTGCTCATATCATCTTGGATATATTCCATTGATTCATCAAAGTAAAACTTCTTGTCTGGATTGCCTTTGAAAATGCTAATGGCAGTTTTCAATGCGTTTGAAGACGACTTAACTATCTCATATTCAGCCTCTTTCAGTTTAACTTTAATTTCAGTTTCTTTGATAATATAATCCGCCGAAGAAGCCACTTTCTCCATGAAACCCATCACTGTTTTCATGTTTCGTTGCAGAGGAAGCAATTTTTCGTTCATTTCCTGCAAACCTGCCCCTTCGATGGTGGCGAGTTGTGCGGATTCTCTCATGCCTGGTTTATCCGTCATGGAATTTGCTTTATTAGCTTCTGCAAATTTTGACTTGATGGTATCGTTATTTTCATTGATTTTCTTGTTCAACTTCACCAATTGCCCCGCCAAAATATCAATCTGTCCTGACATTTTTTCTTTCTTCTCACGCAAATCGGAAATATAAATTTTCATGATGGCGATAGGATCAAGTTGAACGATTAATCCTGCAATTTTACGCATCATTGTTTTGAATAAAAAGAACACGGCTGTTCTCACATCTCGGCTCGTAACCAAGAAAATCAATAAGCCTAAAACGCCTAAAAGTCCAGCTAAATAGAGTGTATTTGAAGTAACCTTTATCAGAAATTCAAGGATAATATTGAAATAATAAAGCCCAAAAGCACCCGCTGCGGCTAAGAAAAGTAAAGAAGTAATGCCTTCTGGTTTGCTCCAAAATGATTTTTGAGGAGCATCTCCCCCAATTTGTGATAAATCTGCCATTTGTTATTTTATTTTGTTAATTGGTTAAATTTTGAAATATTTGTCTGAATTTGGATTCATTAGATTTATGAATTTTTTGAATTAAGTTGGACAAATAATCCAAAAAATCCTCTAATCTGACGAATCCAAATTCAGACGGGGTCGCCCAGACAGTTGCTAACTTAAATACTGAGAAATTTTCGCAATATCACCCTTGATTTGCTCTACAAACGAACTGTACGTTATTTCGTAATTACTTTTATTGTTAGTAATCTTCATACTCTGTTCTGAAATATCAGTCGTAATTTTCGTGATTTTTTCGTTATTACTATTAATACGATTTTGTAAATCTATAATTTGTTTGGCAATTGCTTCGTTTTCATCTTGCGTTGCTTTCAAGTCATTTTTCAATCCTCCCACTTTCTGGGTAATAGCATTATCAACATCCTTCAAAAAATTCTGACGGTCACTGTCCAAAATTCCAACGTATTGGTTGGCAGTATTGGTCAAGACTGCAACGTCCGTAATGCCTCCCATTGCTTTGAAACTCGCCCAAGCCGCTTGATATTGTTTATCTTCCGAAAGCCCCAAACCTGCCAAACTTTTCAATGCCTGCATATATTCAAAATAATCAGGTCCTTTCAAGTTTGAATTTTCTAATAAAGATACAAAATGATCCACAAATTTTTTGTCCACTACGCCCGTTCCCGAGGCATTTTGTACGGCAACGGTTTGTTGCACCTGCACTCTCGGAGGCGTTCCTACTTGTGTGGGGGTTGAGGTGGTTTGCGTATGTGTGGTTTCTTCTTCGATAAAGAATCCTAATAATTTACGTCCAAAACTTTTTTCTTCTTCCATGTTATTTTCGAGTTTGCAACCACACAGCTATCATAGGTAACATAGATGATATAGCTGTTGAGGTATCAGAGCTGAAACTTACTATTTTTCTTAAAAATTATCTACAATATTAATCATTCTGTTTAATCAATTGCTATTTCAATCATAGGTAACATAGATGATATATCTGTTGAGGTATCAGAGCTGAAACTTACTATTTTTCTTAAAAATTACCTACAATATTAATCATTCTGTTTAATCAATTGCTATTTCAATGTTAAGAATGGTTGCGGAGGTTGATAATGGCTTTGTTTTAAGGGATGTTTTAATCCTCATCACATCAATTACAAGGTTCACACCAATTATCATTCACTTCATCACATTCCTTTTTACCGTTCAAATCGGTCTGTTACTTTTGAATCATCAAATAAATCAAAATTAAACAAAACTATTATGGAAAATCTATTCAGCAGCCTTATTTACATCTTTGAGAACATCATGGAATATTTTAAATGAAATTTAATATGGTTTGTGCAACTTATTGGAAATCAGGTGCATCTTATATCCAGAAGCCTAAAATAATTACTCTTTAAACTTATATTTCTATGATACCTATTGATGACTATGTGGTTGTACCATTCATCCTTAAAAAACACTAATAATTGACAATTTCTACCACTCAGTCAAGTAAAGTTACCGATTAGCTAATATGTATTGCATGGTACTGGTTTTAGCACTTAACTTTGACACAACAAAACGAAAAAACGCCTTCTAAAATTACATAATACTAAACCTAATCATCTTTAAATAGTACAATCTCTAAATTTAATAAAACAATTACTCTAAATTATTTTAATAAGTAAGTGTCTCTAAATCAATTAATTAAACCTATTTATTAAAATTAATGCCTCTAAATCAAACTTTGAAAAATTATAATTATCTAAACAGTATTTTAAACAAAAAACAAACATTCTAAACAATTAAGAAAATGAAAAATCTCGTAAAAACCTTCGCAATTGCTGCCTTGTCAGTTGTCAGTTTAATCTCAAATGGAGCAGATAACAATACTGCACCCACAAAATCGAAGACTTTTGAAGTCGGTATGTACCAGTCCGTTAATACGTTGAAAATGAATGTCATGATTGAGAAATCTACGGACAAAAATCTGTTGGTTATCTTGAAAGATGAAAAAGGAAATGTATTGTACAATGAGCGAGTAACGAAGGCAACAAAAAGTTATCACGCCAAATATGATTTGAGCAACTTAGAAGATGGAAAATATACTTTTGAGTTCACGAAAGGTGATGAAAAGGTGGTGAAAGAAGTGAATTTATCTTCGGAAGCACCAACGCAAAGTAGCCGTCAGATTGTGGTTGAATAGTTAAATTTGAGATATTCATGGCATGACTCATTTTATAATTCTTTGAAAATATAGAAGTCCATCAGTCATGCCATGAGTCACAATTTAACTAAACCGTTCATAATCGAACAAAGACTGTATCAAAATCGAACATCTATTTCTTTACGTAAAATTCATAAACTGCTGATTATCAGATATTTAATTTATTGGCACACAAATTTCAATATAGTTTCTAAACAGTATTTAATTTTAAACAAACATTTCTAAACAATTAAGAAAATGAAAAACTTAGTAAAAATTTTCGCAATTGCTGCTTTGACAGCCATGACTTTTATCTCTAACGCAACTGATAATGCTGCACCAACAAAGGCAACGACTTTTGAAGTAGGGATGTATCAAAGTACAAACACGATGAAGATGAATGTATTGATTGAAAAAACGACCGATAAGGATTTGACCGTAGTTTTGAAAGATAGTAAAGGCGAGACGTTGATGAGAGAACACGTTGCCAAAAAAGACAAAAGCTACCATGCCAAGTACGATTTAAGTCAATTGGAAGATGGAAAATATACTTTTGAATTCACCAAAGGAGATGAAAAATTAGTGAAAGAAGTGGATTTAGTAACGAATAAACCCTCTATAATCAACCGCCAAATTGCTGTAAATTAATATTTCGCCTCTTGACTACCTATTGAAAATAAAAACCGTAATGCGATGATGAATCGTGTTACGGTTTTTTTGTTTATGTTTGTAATATGTACCATAAAGGAAGGCTTCGTTCAAAACGAAGCCTTCCTTAAAAAACTTATAAAATGCAAACTTTTCCAGATTTAGCATCGCTCAAATCCCAAATAGGTCAAGAAATAGGCACAACGCCATACATGACCGTTACGCAAGAAATGATTAATGATTTTGCCAAAGCAACCCAAGATTTTCAGTGGATTCACGTGGACGTTGAGATGGCGAAACAATATTCTCCTTTTAAAACGCCCGTGGCTCACGGTTTCTTGACGCTTTCGCTCGCCTCAAAATTTATGGCTGACCTTTTTAAAGTAGAATCGGTGAAAATGGGTGTAAATTATGGAGCTAATAAAATTCGTTTTACTTCCGCTGTGCCTTCTGGTTCGCAGGTACGGATGCGAGCGAGTTTGATGGAAGCCGAAGACGCAAAACCATCGGGTTTGCGAATCACGATGAACTGTATTTTTGAAATTGAAGGGCAAGAAAAACCCGCTTGCGTAGCGGAGTTGATTTCAATGCTTTATGAGTAAAATTAGGGATTTGGTAACTGGGGATTAATGGAATTTAGTCTTAACATTTTGATTTCTTTAAAATCATATCCCTTTGATACCCGATCCCTAATTACCCAATCCCAAATTCTCAATTAACAAATAACTAAACAATGAGATTAAAAGACAAAATTGCCGTAATCACGGGTGCTGCCAGAGGAATTGGAGCGGCTGCCGCTGAATTATTTTGCCGAGAAGGGGCAACCGTTATCATCTGGGATTTATTGGAAGTAGGCGAAGAAACTGCTTCTACGCTCCGTGAACAAGGATTTCAGTGCGAATTTATGCACATCAGCACAACCGATGTTCCAGCCATTGAAGCGGCAAGTCGTGAAATCAATGATAAATACGGACGAATTGATATTCTGATAAATAATGCAGGAATCACCCGTGATAAAACACTTTTGAAAATGTCTCATCTGGAATGGCAACAAGTGATTGATGTCAATCTGACGGGCGTTTTTAATTGCACAAAATCAATTGCTCCCTACATGGTTCAACAAAATTATGGACGGATTATTTGTACATCATCGGTAGTGGGAGTGCATGGAAATTTTGGACAAACCAATTATGTTGCGGCAAAAGCGGGTGTCATCGGGATGGTGAGAACTTGGGCAAAAGAATTAGGTAAAAACGGAATTACTGCCAATGCCGTTGCTCCTGGATTTGTCAAAACCGATATGACCGATGCCATTCCAGAGGCGGTTCGTTTGGAGGTAATTAATTCTATTCCAGTAAGAAGAATGGGCGATCCAATGGATATTGCTAATGCTTATTTATTTTTAGCTTCGGAAGAATCAGGATTTGTGAATGGACAAGTGTTGGGCGTAAACGGAGGACAGGCTTCTTAATAGGTATGAGTTATAAATTATGAGGTCGTAGGTATGAGGTTTTAGGTATTTTCTACCTAAAACCTC
>JANXML010000392.1 GCA_025354645.1 Arcicella sp.
AAGAACAAATTGACCCAATAGATTATCTCAGTAAAGATTCTCTTTTCTATGCAGTTAATCGCTGCTTGGCTCAGTTAGGAAAATCTTGGGAAATTAATTTCTCCGATTTTAACATAAACTAATTATTAACTGGTACTTAACAACAAAAACCTGTAACCTAAAAAGTAAATGACTGAAAATAAAATACATACCCATCAAACCGCCAGTGACCAAGTAAAACAATGGCAGTCTGAAGGTAAAAAAATTGTCTTCACAAATGGCTGTTTTGATATTGTTCATTTGGGACATATTGATTATTTGGAAAAGGCTCGTAATTTGGGAGATAAATTGGTTTTGGGACTCAATACTGATGCTTCTGTGAAACGATTGAAAGGCGAAACTCGTCCCGTAGTGAATGAATATGCACGGTCGAGAATGATGTCAGCCTTTGAGTTTGTGGATTGTGTGGTGCTTTTTGATGAACCAACCCCTTTGGAATTAATTGAAAAAATTAAGCCCGACATCTTAGTCAAAGGAGATGATTATTCTCTTGAAACTATTGTAGGGGCAGATTTTGTTATAGCGAAAGGAGGAAAAGTGAAAACCATTCCTCTGGTAAAAGGTTATTCAACCACAAGTTTAATAGAAAAAATAAAACAAATTTAAAATTATGTACGGAGTCTTTTTTATCTCGTTAATCTTTGCAGGCATAGGAATGCTGGTGCAATGGCGTTTGAAAAGTAAATTTAAACAATATTCAGAAGTTGGTCTTAAAAATGGACTTTCGGGCAAGGAAATTGCCGAAAAAATGTTAAGAGATAACAACATTTTTGATGTAAGAATTATGTCCGTTGAAGGGCAATTGACGGATCATTACAATCCAACTGACAAAACAGTAAATCTTAGTCCCGATGTGTATCAAGGTAGAACTGTATCAGCTGCTGCCGTTGCTGCTCATGAGTGTGGACATGCTGTTCAACACGCAGTTGCGTATTCTATGTTAGGATTCAGAAGTGCGATGGTTCCTGTGTTGAACATTGCAAATAACTTTATGCCGATTGCATTATCAGTCGGAATGATGATTTTATATTCAACGGGAAACCGTTTAGTTTTGATGGTGGGTGTGGTGATGTTTGCCTTAGCAACCTTGTTCAGTTTTGTGACTTTACCAGTAGAATTTGACGCATCAAACCGAGCTTTGGCTTGGATGGAATCAAAAAATGTAGTTACTCAACCAGAACATGACGGAGCAAAAGATGCACTTTGGTGGGCTGCCATGACCTATGTGGCAGCAGCGGTGGGAATGTTGGCTCAGTTGCTTTATTATATGAGTTTGCTATCGGGGCGACGGAATGATTAAACAATAAATATTCACAAAAATGCCTCTCAAAATTGATTTGAGAGGCATTTTTAGCTTTTAACCGTTCTTATCGTTCTACAATTTTTGCCCCAAACCGAAAGCAGTAATTGAATTTAACAAGGCAATACATTACCACTTTTAGAAATTAAACCATCAAAGTCTTTATCAATCGCTAATCAGGTTAAACGCATTTAAATATTAGCGAGCATTTGGCTTAGATACTGGTCATTCCAACCTGCCAATTTTCTTCTACTTTTAATACTTTCTTTGTCAGTTATATTATTCAGTAATTGTAATGACAACTTACGAATTATTG
>JANXML010000008.1 GCA_025354645.1 Arcicella sp.
TGATATTTTGAGAGAAGGTTTTAGCAATGGCAACCAAAAGTTTATAAAAATTTGGGATGAATTTTTGAATACGTTTACTCGGTGGATTCAAATACAACTCTCTCATTATCAATACTTAATAAAAATCATCGGGTAGAGTAATATTCTATAAAAGCTCTTACCCCAATATTGCAAATAAGAATACAAAGTGATAAGAAAAAGGTAATAAAAATTAGACTTATTTTTCCTTTGTGCTTTGATATAATAATTATCCATTTATTTGTAAGTTTATTTACAACTAAACAATCATACCAGTCTGATACTATATTTTTAAGTTCATTGCAAAGATGGTCATTTACAAAATCTATTTTACAGACCATTTCTGACATTGCCTGTTCTACATCAAAATCTTCTCCTCCGTTCATTACGACGTGAAAAAATTCATTAGGTCTTAAACCTCCACCTATTCTAACTCTCATATTATGTGGTTGAGGTAATTCTTGAATTGGTTGATTTGGGAATATTACGTTGAAATCCCAAATAATGTTTATACTGATTGTTTGAGCAGATGTAAACCACTCATGTCTTTCAAACTCCGCCCAATTACCAAAATCTTTTATTTCTTTGTTGTTAAGTTCGATTGTAATAGACGTAATACTACCTTGTATATTTAAAAAATATAGTTTTTGATGCACTAACCTGTTTAATTCTAAAATATCTTCTCTTGTAAACAATTTACCATCATGAAATAATTTTATAAAGGTGTCTCTTTTCCCCTTTAAATAATAATGGATTGATTTAAAATTGTCTAATGCGTCATTATTCAATATCTTACCACTATCACCATTTGGAACAATATTGTCAAAAGAAGAATCGGAAATGTATTCCATAAGTATTTTAGTTTAAATGTCTAAATTATTATGCAAGTTTACCTTTTTAAGGATAAATAACAAATGATTTCTCCAATTACATAATTCAATATTAGTATGTTTAATATTTCACTTATTCAGTAATTTGAAACAATGTTGTAAATATAAATTTATTTTAAAATCTGTAATTTAATGGTAAAATCAATCAATTCTAATTGTGACGGCATTGCCGACACAATTTAGATTTTATCAACTCTTTTCATTTTCTGATAAATTTCTTTGTATTTTTAAGGCTTAAATCACAACAAACCACATGAAATTACGTCTTGTCATCATCTTCTTTTTAGTAATCCCTTTCAGCAATCTTGCTCAAAATAATCAAAAAGTTTTTGAATCGTTCTTAAATATTCAGAATGATAGCGTTCGGTTTGATAGTTTGATGAATTTGGGAAATCGTTTGGAATTTGAGGATAAAAATTTGAGCCTTCGCTCCTATCAAGAATTGTTGAAAATTGCTCAGAAATTGAATGACAAAAATCGTATTGCCAGAGCCTTTTATCTTATGGGTTGTGAAGAACAAGTTTTTGAACGTAATGATTTAGCAATCAAGTATTTACAACAATCTTATCAGTTATACGAAGGGCTAAAATTATACAAGAAAATAATCAAATGCTCCAATAAAATCGCCCAAGTTTTGGATGCACAGCAGGATCATAAATCCGCCTATGAATACTTCAAAAGGACTTTATCACTTTCACAAAAATATGATTTTCCTGAATATGCTGCCTATTCACTTGTGAGCATTGGAAATTATCAGAATGGTCAATTAGCGGATTATAAAAATGCCTTAGATAATTATAAAAAAGGAATTGTTTTATGCAAAAAACTTAAATTATATGAAGCCTATCACGATGGATTATTGAATCTGGCAGGTTTATACAAAAATATGAAAGATTATGACAATGCCCTCAAAACCATAGAAGAACCCATTAAATTTTATCACGATAATAATACTTATGCGGGCTTTGGGGAGTCTATTGCATTGGAGAAAAAGGGAGAAATTCTTTACGATAAAAAGGATTACATCCAAGCTCAACAAATAACCCAAAAAAGTTTGCAATTAGTTGAAAATCAGGCACAATCCTTGGAATTGAGAGTTGATATTACAGACCTACTTCGCAAAATATACGATGCTCAAAACAACATTCCAGCGGCTTATCAAACGCAAAAAAAGTGGCGAGTATTGTATGATACTTTAACGAATCAAAACGCCAGAAAAACCGTTGCAACGCTTCAAACGCAATTTGAGACAGTTCAAAAAGAAACGCAAATCAGAGATTTAGACCAACAAAATCATGCTCAACAAACGCAATTAATTTGGGCAATTTCGGGTTTTACGGTGCTTCTTGTTTCATTGATTGGGGGTTATTATTTATACCGAAAATTAAATCAGAATAAATTAAAAGTTGAAGAACAATCTCTACAATTAACCACGCTGATGAAAGAATTGCACCATCGGGTTAAGAATAATTTGGCAATTGTGAGTAGCCTTTTGAGTATGCAATCGAATCGTTTAGAGGATAAAAATGCGGCTAAGGCAGTCAAGGAGGGACAGATGAGAGTTCAGGCGATGTCATTAATTCATCAAAGATTATACAAAACGGATGATGTTTCGACGGTAAATATTAAGGATTATTTCACGGAACTTGCGGAGAGTTTGATGCAAGCGTATGGACACAACCCAGATGATTTTGAGTTAACGATTGAGGTTGAGAATCCAGCTTTGGATGTGGATTTAGCAATACCTTTGGGTCTGATTGTCAATGAGTTAATTACCAATTCTTTTAAATATGCTTATGAAGGTATCAGTGAACCTTCTCTTAGTATTTATTTAAAAAATGACCGTCAACTTACGCTAAAAGTACATGATAATGGCATTGGAATTGATGAAAACTTGATAAGTCAAAAATCAAATTCTTTTGGACAGAAATTAATTAAAGGTTTATCGAAACAATTGAAAGGAACTTATAAATTTGAGAATAATCAAGGGACTTATTTTGAGTTAAATATTGCTGCGTAATTGCCCCCTAACCCCCGAAGGGGGAACTCCCTCGTCCAATTTTACGAATGAAAATCGGAAGGCAAAGTTCCCCCTTCGGGGGTTTGGGGGGGCTTCTACCGAAACATAAAATGCTTCATAAATTCATCTTTATAGGTACGACTGATGGGAATTGCGTGTCCTTGCACCATTACTTCATACTCATTAAATGAATCTATTTTGTTGATATTCACCACAAAAGAACGATGTACACGAATTAGATTTTTTACTGGTAATCGTTCATGGACATTGCCGATAGATTGTCTGATAACGTATTTTTTGTTCGATGTATTAATATTGGTATAAATATTATCTGCCTCTAAATACAGAATTTCATTCAACGAAAACTTTACAAATTGATAATTTTGTTTAATAAAAATATCATCATTTACTTGCAGAAACATCTCTTTCTGAGCATTTTCAGGCTTTTCTTCTCTCAAAATTTTCAAAGGTTGAATTTTTACCGCAAAATTATTAATGGCTAATTCAATTGCCATTCTGAGGTTGGTGATGTGATAAGGTTTTGGAATATAAGCCGCAGGAAAAGTCTGTTTGGCTCTTTCTAAGGTTTCTTTATCAGTGAAAGCGGTCAGATAAATAATGGGTACTTGTTTGACAGCAATCAATTTGGTAACTGTTTCAATGCCATCCCAATCACCATTAATATTAATATCGCAAAGCACTAAATCAACGTCATTTTCTTGGTAAAAATCTAAGGCTTCTTGTCCATTATCCGCCGTCAAAACCACCTCATAGCCCTCAGATTCAAGGGTTTCGGCGAGTTCAGAAGCAAGGATAAATTCGTCTTCAATAATTAATATTTTCATGTGTTATTGATAAATTCGTTCTGTAAATATATAATTAAAAAAGAAATAAATTACAGAATTTGATTTGACAAAACGCAAAAAGCCCTTACAGTTGCAGGGCTTTCAAAATTCAATATCTTTATATTAATTCTTCTCTCGAATTCGCTTCACAATCCTCACCGCCGACATGATTACAACGGCAAAAGTCAGGAGTCCAACCAATCCCCAAATCCAATCGACGGAGTTTTTCAATACCACTAAAAAAACGATGGCAAAAAGAAAAATTGTGGCAATTTCATTAAAAAGTCGAAGCTGAAAACCTGTAAACCTGAATTTATCTTGCCGTAATTCTAAAATTAATTTCCGACAATAAAAATGATAAATGATTAAACCGACTACGAATAAAAGTTTGATATGTAGCCAACCATGAGCTGCAAAAGAATCCCACCAAGTCCAATACACCATCGTTATCCCAGAAATAATCGTGAGCCACATCGCAGGAATCATGATGGCATTGAAGAGAATTTTTTGCATTCTTTTGTATTCCTTTCGTAGGATATCACGCTCAACCTCGGATTTTTCATTGGCTTCGGTGTGATAAACAAAAAGGCGTGGCAAGTAGAAAAGTCCTGCAAACCAAGAAGTTACGAAGATAATATGAATGGCTTTGATGTGTTCGTAAGTCATAAGAAGAAGGAAAGGGAATAAGGAAACAGGAGGAAAGAATTAGAAAATAAACAAAATTTTTACTTCATTTCTCCTTCCTCTTTTTTCCTTTTATTCTCTATTATATTTCTTAAAAAAACTATTAAATTTCATTTGAATAACACCCAAAATGGCTTCACGGAAAATATTTGCGGACATTTTTGATTGTCCTTTGGTGCGATCGGTAAAAATGATTGGCACTTCCACAATCTTAAAACCATATTTCCAAGAAGTGAATTTCATTTCTACTTGAAAGGCATAACCCACAAATTTTATTGAGTCTAAATTAATGGTTTTCAACACTTTGGCGGTATAACATTTGAAACCCGCCGTTACGTCCATAATTGGAATTCCCGTAATAAATCGAACGTAATATCCCGCAAAATAAGACATCAAAACTCGGCTCATGGGCCAATTAACCACGTTTACACCATTAATATACCTTGAACCAATCGCCATATCTGCTCCTTCGTTGGCACAAGCATTGTATAAATTTACTAAATCATCAGGGTTGTGCGAAAAGTCGGCATCCATTTCAAAAATGTACTCATAACCTAAATTAAGAGTATATTTGAAGCCGTGAATATAGGCAGTTCCTAACCCTAATTTTCCTTTTCGTTCTTGAATATGCAAACGGGATGAACCAAATTCTGTTTGTAACTGCTTAACTTTCAGTCCAGTACCATCGGGCGAACCATCATCAACAATCAATAAATCGAAAGTTGGTTCAAGGCTCATAACTTTACGAATAATGGCTTCGATATTTTCAATTTCGTTATAAGTAGGAATAATGACGATACGTGGATTCATTTAATGTTGTTTAAAAATAGAGGATTTGGTAACTAAGTAAAATGAAATATTTCTGGGTAATTCTATATTTTACACAAATTTCTATTTTCTCTTTAACTTAAAATTCCTGTGTGGTTACAAAGGTACGAAAACCACAGCAATTTTCGGAACGCATTATGGCTTATAACTCACACAATTTATCAGATGGTCGTTCACCATGCCCGTTGCTTGCATGAAGGCATAGCAAATTGTTGTGCCGATAAACTTAAATCCACGCTTTTTTAAATCTTTACTCATAGCATCTGAAACAGGAGTACTTGCAGGCACTTGCAAAGAGCTATTCCATTGATTAACAACAACTTGCCCTTCCGTAAATTGCCAAATATATTGATTAAAACTACCGAATTCTTGTTGAATTTCAAGGAATAAACGGGCGTTTGTGATGGCTCCAAGAATCTTTAAACGATTACGGATTATACCCGAATTCTGCATTAATTCCTCTACTTTTTGCTCATTATATTTAACAATTTTTAAGGCATCGAAGTTATCGAAAGCCTTCCTAAAATTGTCTCTTTTCTTCAAAATTGTTATCCAACTCAACCCTGCCTGAAAGCCTTCGAGGATTAGAAATTCAAATAATTGATCGTCATCATGCAATGGAATACCCCATTCATGGTCGTGATAATCAATATAAATTTGGTCGTTATTGACCCAGTGGCAGCGTTGAATTGTTTCCATTACTCAAATA